>NZ_JBFWLZ010000033.1:0-35428 GCF_050251835.1 Diaphorobacter sp.
TCACTCGCCGCCACGATCCTGCGCCTGCGCAGACTTGGGCGCAGGATGCGGCGCTGGTTTTTGCCGGTGCCTGCGACGAAGCCAGTGCGCGCCGCCTGCAAGGCGTGCTCAAGGTTTTGCTCAAGAGATAAAAGCGTTTTTTGAGTCCGGCAGCAGCATGCGCTGCTGCCGCGCACTGCTGAACAACACTGGCAACAACCGGGCGGTTCGTAAGGGCAAATAAAAAGGCTATGTTCTCGTAAAGTGTTGAACGTTTCCGCAGCCTTGCTGTCGAATCCTCCATGTAAGGCTATCGGGAGACTTCGATGGACTCACACGCCTTCGAGCGGCTTCTTGCCGCCTTGGGTCGGCTGACGCCTGAACAGCGCGAAGCGCTGAAGCAGGCGTTGCGTCCGCCGTCGGACTCAGCGCAAGCACTGCACATCATTCAAGCCCGTCTGGACGGCAATGCCTGCTGCCCGCACTGCGCTGGCACTCGGCTGTATCGCCACGGCCAAGCGCATGGCCTGCCGCGCTACCGCTGCAAGGCCTGCGGCAAGACCTTCAATGCACTGACCGGTACGCCCTTGGCGCGCCTGCGCCTCAAGGCCAAGTGGCTGGACTATCTGCAGTGCATGCTGCAATCTCAGACCGTGCGCCAGGCGGCCAAGGCCTGCGCCATCCATCGCAACACGAGCTTTCGCTGGCGCCACCGTTTCCTGCAGGGGGCCAGGCAGGATCGCCCTGCGCATTTGAGCGGTATCACAGAGGCCGACGAAACCTATCTGCTGGAATCGAACAAGGGGGCCCGCACGCTGGTGCGCGCTGCGCGCAAGCGTGGAGGATCGGCCCGCAAGCGGGGACTATCGCACGAGCAGGTGTGCGTGCTCATCGCCCGCGATCGCATGGGCCAGACGCTGGACTTCGTGACAGGGACAGGTCCGGTGACCAAGGTGCAGCTGCACAAGTACCTGCAGCCGGCACTCTACGACGATGCGCTGCTGGTCAGCGATGCCAATGCCGCGTACCGCACCTTTGCCGCCGAGGCAGGCATCACGCATGAAGCCGTGAATCTCGCGCACGGCGTTCGCGTCAGAGGGGCGTTGCACGTACAAAACGTCAATGCCTATCACAGCCGCCTGCGCCAGTGGCTGCGCCGGTTTCACGGCGTGGCCACACGCTACCTAACCAACTATCTCGGCTGGCGGCGGGCCCTGGACACGCAGCGCCTGCCTACGCCGCAAGCCTTGCTGCGCGCGGCTATCGGCGTCTTTCCACACTCAATGGGAACATAGCCAATAAAAAAGCCGTTGATGTAAATCAACGGCTTTCATGATTGTTTGGTGCCCAGGAGAGGACTCGAACCTCCACGATGTTACTCGCTAGTACCTGAAACTAGTGCGTCTACCAATTCCGCCACCTGGGCATTTCAGGGAAGCAGCAATTGTAGCTACTTTCTGCGACGACAAAAGGAAAAGCATTATTTTTTTGACAGTCTTTTGCGACATCCTTGTGATGTCCCTGCCGTTTTCTTGTGGCGCCATTTGCATAGTCTGTCCCAGGCTGGGCGCAGCAACAAAAAAGCCGCTTCGTTTGAAGCGGCTCTGATACTGAAGCACGGTGGCTTCTCGTTAAACTTGGTGCCCAGGAGAGGACTCGAACCTCCACGATGTTACTCGCTAGTACCTGAAACTAGTGCGTCTACCAATTCCGCCACCTGGGCATTTCAGGAAAGTCGCAAATTGTATATCAAAAAAAATCTCACAAGCCCATCGGCAGCGCAGATCGCTTCGGATGAAATCGAAGGCAGCGTGCAAGGTCATCGGGATGGGCATGGGTTCGTCATTCGCGACGATGGCGAAGCCGATATCTACATTCCACCCAACGAGATGCGCGCGGTTTTGCACAAGGACCATGTGCGGGTGCGTATCGTGCGCCAGGATCGGCGCGGCAGGCCTGAGGGGCGTGTGCTCGAGATCGTGGAGCGACCGCCGCAGCCCATCATTGGCCGACTGCTTCAGGAAAGCGGGGTCTGGCTGGTTGCCCCCGAAGACAAACGCTATGGCCAGGACGTACTGATCCCCAAGGGTGCGATCGGCGCAGCCTCTGCCGGGCAGGTCGTGGTGGTCGAGCTAACCGAGCCGCCGGCGTTGTTCGGACAGCCAGTGGGGCGCGTGGTCGAGGTGCTGGGGGAGGTGGATGACCCCGGGATGGAGGTCGAAATTGCGGTGCGCAAATATGGCGTGCCGCATGAGTTTTCTGAGGCTTGCCTGGCGCAGACCAAGGCCTTGCCTGACAAAGTACGTGCCCATGACAAGCGCCACAGGGTTGACCTGACGGACATTGCGCTGGTCACCATCGATGGCGAGGACGCCAGGGATTTTGACGACGCCGTCTATTGCGTACCTACCAAGGTTGGCCGCACCAAGGGGTGGCGTCTGCTGGTGGCCATTGCTGACGTGAGTCATTACGTGGAGACCGGCGGCCCCATCGACGTCGATGCTTACGACCGCGCTACCAGCGTGTATTTTCCGCGGCGCGTCATCCCCATGCTGCCGGAAAAGCTCTCGAACGGCCTGTGCTCTCTGAATCCGCACGTCGAGCGTTTGTGCATGGTGTGCGACATGATGATCACCGCCAAGGGCGAGATTCATGCCTACCAGTTCTATCCGGCCGTGATGCGCAGCCACGCGCGGTTTACCTACAACGAGGTGGCCGCCGTGCTCGCCAATACGCGAGGGCCGGAGGCTGCAAGGCATCAGGAGCGGGTGGGTGACTTGCTCAATTTGGCCGATGTTTATCGCGCCTTGCTGGCTGCCAGGCAGGTGCGCGGCGCCGTGGATTTTGAAACCACCGAAACCCAGATCGTATGCGACGACAACGGCCGCATCGAGAAAATCGTGCCGCGCGTGCGCACCGAGGCCCACCGTCTCATCGAGGAGGCCATGCTGGCCGCCAACGTCTGCAGCGCGGATTTCATCGAGCAGGCTGGCCGCCCCGGTCTGTACCGTGTGCACGAGGGCCCGACCCCGGAGAAGCAGGAAATCCTGCGTGCCTACCTCAAGGCCATGGGGGTGGGCATGTCTATCGGCGATGATCCCCGGCCGACAGAGTTCCAGGCCATTGCCGATGCCACCAAGGACAGGCCCGACGCGCGGCAGATCCACACGATGCTGTTGCGCTCCATGCAGCAGGCGATCTACACGCCGATCAACAGCGGACACTTCGGACTGGCGTTTCAGGCGTACACGCATTTCACCAGTCCTATCCGCCGCTACCCGGACTTGCTGGTGCACCGTGTCATCAAGTCCATCCTGGGGGGCACCAAATACGCCTTGCCGGCGCTACCCACGCCGGGAGAGGCGCAGTTCAAATTGGCCAAGCGCCTGGCATCCAAGGCGGCAGAGCCCAACGTGCGCCCGCGCAAGGCCAGTCCGATAAGCATTCAGGAAACCCAGGCCTGGGAAGCTGCGGGGCTGCATTGCAGCGCCAACGAGCGACGGGCCGACGAGGCCAGCCGCGACGTGGAAGCGTGGCTCAAGTGCCAATACATGCGCGAACACCTGGGGGAGGAGTACGGCGGCGTTGTCAGTGCCGTGACGAGCTTCGGCATTTTCGTGACCCTGGATGCGCTTTACGTCGAAGGGTTGGTGCACATCACGGAGTTGGGCGGCGAATACTTCAAGTTCGACGAGGCGCGCCAGGAGTTGCGAGGCGAGCGCACCGGCATTCGCTATTCCATTGGTGCGCGAGTGCGCGTGCAGGTGAGCCGCGTGGATCTGGATGGCCGCAAGATTGACTTCCGGCTGATTCATGAGTCCGATGACGCGTCACTTGCCAAGAACCCCAAGGTGCGGGATGTGACCAAACGTGTGCCCGCGCCGGAGTCTCGCGACCGGCAGGCGCCGCCTGCCGGTGACTTTGCCAAGACAGACAACCGCCGGGCCCGCAAGGAAAAAACGCCTGGTCGAACGCCGACCAGCAAAAAGTCCGGCGCGGCCAAGGCAGCAGGCAAGAGGGGCCGTTCGCGCGGTTGACCGCAGGCGGACAATCGTCCGTTTTCAAAACTTGAAAATAAACCGACCCACAATGAGCAAAGTTTCAAAGATCGCCATCGTCACCGGTGCGGGCTCTGGCATTGGTAAGGCTGCAGCGCTGGAATTGCTGCGCGACGGCTGGAGCGTGGCTCTGGCGGGGCGGCGCGAGCAGCCCTTGCATGAAGTTGCAGGCGAGTCGCATGCCGGCGATCGGGCTTTGGTGATTCCCACGGACGTGACAGACCCTGACGCCGTGCGCCACTTGTTTGAGCGTGCGGTGCAGCAGTTTGGACGGCTGGATTTGCTGTTCAACAACGCAGGCGTGGGGGCGCCAGCAATCCCGCTGGAGGACTTGTCGGTGCAGCAATGGAGAAATGTGGTGGACATCAATCTGAATGGCATGTTTTTCTGCATCCAGCAGGCCTTCCGTGTCATGAAGGCGCAGTCGCCGCGCGGTGGACGCATCATCAACAACGGCTCCATATCCGCGCACTCGCCGCGCCCCGACGCCATTGCCTACACCGCCACCAAACATGCGGTGACGGGTCTGACCAAGGCTGCCAGCCTGGATGGGCGCCAGCACGATATCGCCGTGGGCCAGATCGACGTGGGCAATGCGCAAACCGAACTGGCGCAGCGCATGGTGCAGGGCGCGCTTCAAGCCAATCGCGAGATGACAGTCGAACCCATGATGGATGTTGCCATCGTGGGCCAATCTGTCCTGTACATGGCCAACCTGCCGCTGCAGGCCAATGTGATGTTCCATACCGTGATGGCGACGAAAATGCCGTTTGTCGGAAGAGGCTGACCCGTGCTGAATCGGCAATGTCGGCTCCATTGGCGTATTCCGGCTCAATGCGAAACAGCCCGGGTGCGGCCAACGGGGTTGTGAAAGATGACTCGTATGGATATTGAATTGACATCGCCGCGATCCCCGGCGCCGTCACCAGTGACGGCGCCTGAACCTCATACATGGTGGGTGGTGACCCTTTGCGCGCAATGGTGCGGTGTGTGCCGCGAATACCGCAGCGCATTCGAAGAGCTTGCAGGCAAATGGCCCCAGGTGCGGTTTGAATGGGTGGATGTTGAGGATGAAGAAGAACTGGTGGGCAGCATCGATGTGGAGACATTTCCCACGGTTTTGATCGCTGACGGCCATGTGGCGCGGTTTCTGGGGCCGGTGCCACCCCAGGCAAAGGTACTCGATCGCATGCTCCAGGGCTTGCAGAGTGATCCAGCGGTTGTGGCCGACGCGCAGGCGCAGGCGCTTTTTCACCGAATTGCAGCAAGCAGGTCATCCAGCACGGGGCTTTTGCCGGCAGCAGGCCGCGGGTCTTTGCATCCATGAGGGTTAGCAGATACAATCCGCGGCTCACGACCAAAACGAAAACGGGCGGGTACTCACCGCCCGTTTTTTTTGGGCGTTTGTTTTTGGACTTGAGGTTCGCAGCTGGTTGTGAGACTGGTTGCGTGCTTTGATTGGAACTGGATAGAGCGCACACACGTGGCATTGCAGCAAATCGTTGAACAAACCGTGGCCGGGTTGGGCTATGACTTGGTGGAGATCGAGCGCTCCGCAGGGGGCTTGCTGCGTATCACCATTGATTTGATCTGGGCGCCTGCAGCGCAGCAAGGCGAAGCTGCCGCGGCAGAGCAGTTCATCACGGTCGAGGACTGCGAAAAGGTCACGCGTCAGCTGCAGTTTGCGCTGGAGGTCGATGGGGTTGACTACAAGCGCCTTGAGGTGTCTTCCCCAGGTATCGACCGTCTGCTGCGCAACGAGCAGGACTTCACGCGCTTCGAGGGTATGGTGATCGACATCACCCTCAAGGAGCCCCTGGGTGCGGCTGCAGGCGGGCAGGTACACGCCAATCGCAAAAAGTTTCGTGGCACGCTGGAGCGCGTCCAGTCAGGTGGCTGGCAGATTGTCTGGAGTGACGAGCCGCCGGTGAAGCCCGGGCAGCGCGTGAGTAAAAAGCGCGTTCCCCCACCACTGCAGGTGCTGGGCTTTCAGCTGGATGAGTTGCGCGAAGCGCGGCTCGCCCCCATCGTTGACTTCAAGGGGCGATCGGCCGGGCCCGGCGTTGAGGGCTGAAGGCCGAAAGCCAGAGACACAAGCGGCGGTCATTGCCAGATGGCCCGCCAAGAATCGAGAAGCCAGGGATTGAGAAACAGGAGAGTCGTCGCATGAATCGCGAATTGTTGATGTTGGTAGAGGCTATTTCGCGTGAAAAGAACGTGGAGCGCGATGTGGTCTTGGGTGCAGTGGAGTCCGCACTGGCGCAGGCCACGAAAAAGCTGTACCAGGGCGACGTGGATATCCGCGTATCCATTGATCGCGATAGCGGCGACTATGAAACCTTCCGCCGCTGGCTGGTGGTGCCGGACGACGCTGGGCTGCAAAACCCGGATGCTCAAGAGCTGCTGATGGATGCCCGTGAACGCGTTCCCGATATCGAGGTGGACGAGTACATCGAGGAGCCGGTGGAGTCCGTGCCCATCGGCCGCATTGGCGCCATGGCCGCCAAGCAGGTCATCTTGCAAAAAATCCGCGACGCCGAGCGCGAAATGCTGCTCAACGACTTCATGAGCCGTGGTGAAAAGATTTTCACCGGCACCGTCAAGCGCATGGACAAGGGTGACATCATCGTCGAGAGCGGCCGTGTTGAAGGCCGTTTGCGCCGCAGCGAGATGATCCCCAAGGAAAACCTGCGCAACGGCGACCGCGTGCGCGCCATGATCATGGATGTGGATCTCACGCTGCGTGGGGCGCCCATCATCCTGTCGCGCTCGGCACCTGAATTCATGATCGAGCTGTTTCGCAACGAGGTGCCCGAGATCGAGCAGGGCCTGCTGGAGATCAAGAGCTGCGCCCGTGACCCGGGTAGCCGCGCCAAGATTGCGGTGCTCTCCCATGACAAGCGGGTTGACCCGATCGGCACCTGCGTGGGCGTGCGCGGCACACGGGTCAACGCGGTGACCAACGAGCTCGCTGGCGAGCGCGTGGACATCGTGCTGTGGTCTGAAGACCCGGCCCAGTTTGTCATCGGCGCGCTGGCGCCGGCCAATGTGTCCTCGATCGTGGTCGATGAGGAAAAGCATGCCATGGATGTGGTGGTGGACGAGGAAAACCTGGCGATCGCGATTGGCCGTGGCGGCCAGAACGTGCGCCTGGCCTCTGACCTGACTGGCTGGAAGATCAACATCATGGATGCTGCCGAATCGGCGCAAAAGCAGGCCGACGAAACGAATGCGGCCCGCAAGCTGTTCATGGAAAAGCTGGATGTGGATGAGGAGATCGCCGACATCCTGATCGAAGAGGGCTTTGCCAGCCTCGAAGAAGTGGCCTATGTGCCGCTGCAGGAAATGCTGGAGATCGAGAGCTTTGACGAAGACACCGTCAACGAGCTGCGCGCCCGCGCCAAGGATGCGCTGCTGACGATGGAAATTGCACGCGAGGAAAGCGTGGAAAGCGTGTCGCAGGATTTGCGTGACCTCGAAGGCCTGAACGCCGAGCTGATTGCCAAGCTGGCTGCGGGCGGGGTGCAAACACGAGACGATCTGGCTGATCTTGCCATCGACGAGCTGACCGAACTGACGGGACAGTCGGCAGAAGAAGCGAAGGCCTTGATCATCAAGGCGCGTGAGCATTGGTTTACGGGTCAAGAGTAAAGGTCAGGGAGGTTTCAACACAATATGTCGAGTAACACCGTTGCAGAGTTCGCTGCAGAACTCAAAAAATCGCCCGAGACTTTGCTGGATCAACTCAAGTCCGCAGGGGTGGCCAAGGCCACCGCGTCTGATTTGCTCAATGAGGCAGACAAGCAGAAGCTGTTGACCTATCTGCAGGCCAGCCATGGCACTGCGGGTGGTGATCGCAAGAAGATCACCCTGGTGAAAAAGTCCACCAGCGAAATCAAGCAGGCCGATGCCACCGGCAAGGCCCGCACCATCCAGGTGGAAGTGCGCAAGAAGCGCACCTTCATCAAGCGCGATGACGCTGTTGATGTCCCGCAAGGTCATGAGCAAGAGGCCGGAATCGAGGCCGAGGCCGATTCGCAAGAATCCTCCGTGCAGAACATGGAGCTGGTGAGGCGCGAGGAAGAAGCGCGTCGCCAGGCAGAGTCGATCAGCCGCCAAGAGCAAGAACTGGCGGCCGAGCGGCGCGAGCGTGAGGAGCGCGAACGGCGCGAACGCGAGGCAGAGGAGCGCGCCGCCGCCTACGCTGCGCAGCAGGCCGACAAGAAGGCGCAGGAATCCGCTGAACGTGCCGAGGCGCAGCGCGAGGCCGCTGCCGAGGCTGAGGCGCGCGCCAAGGCGCAGGCTGAGGCGCGGGCCGCAGCCGAGGCAGAGTCCAAGGCGCGTGCCGCCGAGGAGGCTGCGCGCGCTGCGGATCTGGATGAGCGCCGCCGCAAGGCGCTGGCTGAGGCAGAGGCTATCCGCGCGATGATGGCTGCCCCCAAGAAGGTGCTGGTGGCCAAGAAGCCCGAAGAGCCCAAGCCTGTCGCCAAACCCGCTGCTGCGGCTGATGCCAAAAAGGGCACGCTGCACAAGCCGGCCACCGGTACGGGTGGAGGCGTGGGTGCCCGTTCCGGCGCTGCGGCTGCGGCTGCACCCGGCGGCGGCAAGGAAGTGAAGTCGGCCAAGCTGTCCTCCAGCTGGGCAAACGACGCCACCAAGAAAAAAGAAATCAAGACCCGCGGCGACAGCAGCGGTGGCGTGGGCCGCAGCAACTGGCGTGCCGGTCCCCGGGGCCGTCGTGGCAATGACCGCGACGATCAGCACCAGCAGCAGGCGCCTGCCGAGTTCCGCGTCATCGAAGTGCATGTGCCGGAGACCATCACCGTGGCCGAACTGGCCCACAAGATGGCCATCAAGGCGTCCGAGGTGATCAAGGCGTTGATGAAGATGGGCCAGATGGTCACCATCAACCAGCCGCTGGACCAGGACACCGCCATGATCGTGGTGGAAGAGATGGGCCACAAGGCGATCGTGGCAGCTCTGGACGATCCCGAGGCCTTCACCGCCGAGGAAGTCTCCGGCCAGCAGGCAGAGGCGCTCGTGCGCGCCCCGGTTGTCACCGTGATGGGCCACGTAGACCACGGCAAGACTTCGCTGCTGGACTACATTCGCCGCGCCAAGGTGGCGCCGGGCGAGGCGGGCGGCATTACGCAGCACATCGGTGCCTACCATGTCGAGACACCGCGCGGTATCGTCACGTTCCTGGACACGCCGGGTCACGAGGCTTTCACGGCCATGCGTGCCCGTGGCGCGCAGGCCACCGACATCGTGATTCTGGTGTGCGCTGCCGACGACGGTGTGATGCCCCAGACGCGCGAGGCCATCAAGCACGCCAAGGCCGCCAAGGTGCCGATCGTCGTCGCCATCACCAAGGCCGACAAGCACGAGGCCAACCCCGAGAAGGTCAAGCAGGAGCTGGTTGCCGAAGAGGTGGTGCCCGAGGAATACGGTGGCGATTCGCCTTTCGTTGCCGTTTCGTCCAAGACCGGCATGGGTATCGACGAACTGCTGGAGCAGGTGCTGCTGCAGGCCGAAGTGCTGGAACTCAAGGCGCCCGTGGATGCCATGGCCAAGGGCCTGGTCATCGAGGCGCAGCTCGACAAGGGCCGCGGCCCCGTGGCTACGGTGCTGGTGCAGTCCGGTACGCTCAAGGTGGGCGACGTGGTGCTGGCCGGTCAGACCTTTGGCCGTGTGCGCGCCATGTCGGACGAAAACGGCCGCGTGACCAAGTCTGCCGGTCCGTCCATTCCCGTCGAAATTCAGGGCCTGTCCGAAGTGCCCCAGGCGGGTGATGAGTTCATGGTGCTGTCCGACGAACGTCGCGCCCGTGAAATCGCCACCTACCGCGCGGGCAAGTTCCGCAATACCAAGCTGGCCAAGCAGCAGGCCGCCAAGCTGGAGAGCGTGTTCTCCGACATGACAGCGGGCGAGGTCAAGTACCTGCCCATCATCATCAAGGCCGACGTGCAAGGCTCCCAGGAGGCGTTGGCGCAGTCGCTGCTCAAGCTCTCTACGGACGAGATCAAGGTGCAGCTGGTGTATGCGGGCGTGGGTGGCATCAGCGAGTCCGACGTGAACCTGGCGATTGCCTCCAAGGCCATCGTGATCGGCTTCAACGTGCGTGCCGACGCTGGCGCGCGCAAGACGGCCGAGGGCAACGATGTGGACATCCGCTACTACAACATCATCTACGACGCCGTCGATGAGTTGAAGGCGGCCATGTCCGGCATGCTGGCACCCGAGCAGCGCGAGGAAGCACTGGGCACTGCCGAGATCCGCACGGTGTTCGTGGCCTCCAAGATCGGTACCGTGGCGGGCTCGTACATCACGTCCGGCCAGGTCACGCGCAACTGCAAGTTCCGCCTGCTGCGCGACAACGTGGTCATCTACACGGGCGAGGTCGAGTCGGTGCGCCGCCTGAAGGACGATGTCAAGGAAGTCAAGGAAGGCTTTGAATGCGGTATCAAGCTGCGCAACTACAACGACATCAAGGAAGGCGACCAGCTCGAGTTCTTTGAAATCAAGGAAATCGCGCGCACGCTGTAAGGCAACGACGAGATGGCTGCCAAGAAATCCTCCACGCCCAACCGCGGCTTCAAGGTCGCGGATCAGATCCAGCGCGACCTCACCGAGCTGCTGCGCGACCTCAAAGACCCGCGCATCGGCATGGTGACCCTGCAGGGTGTCGAGGTGACGCCCGATTACGCGCACGCCAAGGTGTTCTTCAGCGTTCTGGTGGGCGACGGCGAGGTTTCGGAAGAAGCGTTGAACCAGGCCGCCGGCTTTCTGCGCAACGGGCTGTTCAAGCGCCTGCACATCCACACAGTGCCCACGCTGCACTTCGTGTACGACCGCACCACTGAAAAGGCGGCCGACATGAATGCATTGATCGCGCGTGCTGTGGCTTCCCGTTCCAAAGACGACGACCAGCCATGACCGCACGCGCTCCCCGCATCCGGGTGCAGCGGCGCCCGGTGCACGGAGTGCTGCTGCTCGACAAACCCCTGGGACTGTCCAGCAACGACGCCTTGCAAAAGGTGAAGTGGCTGCTGCGCGCCGAAAAAGCCGGCCATACGGGCACGCTGGACCCGCTGGCCAGCGGCGTGCTGCCGCTGTGCTTTGGCGCAGCCACCAAGTTCAGCCAGCTGCAGCTGGACGCGCCCAAGACCTACGAGGCCATCGCCCTGCTGGGCACCACCACCACCACGGGCGACGCGGAAGGCGAGGTGCTGGAGCAGCGCCAAGTCGATCCTGCCCGGCTCACGCCCGAACGCCTGGCGGCTGTGCAGGCGCAGTTCACCGGCCCCATCCGCCAGGTGCCGCCCATGCACAGCGCGCTCAAGAAAGACGGCAAGGCGCTATACGAATACGCACGCGCCGGCATAGCCGTGGAGCGCGAGGCGCGTGACGTCACCATTTATGCACTGAAACTGGCTTTAGCCCAGGTAAATCAGGCGCAGACGGCTATAAAAATAATAGTGACTTGCAGCAAAGGCACCTACATCCGTACCCTGGGCGAAGACATCGGCCAGGCCCTGGGTTGCGGCGCGCATCTCACGTTTTTGCGCCGCATCGACACGGGTGGCCTGGGCGTGGAGCGCTGCGTCACCCTGCAAGCGCTGCAGGACATGGACGAGGACGCGCGCATGGCCTGCGTGCAGCCGGTGGACACGCTGCTGGCGCAGCACAAGGCTGTCACGCTGGACGAAGACAATGCCGGGCGTTTTCTGTCCGGCATGCGTCGGCGCGGCCCCTGGCCCGACGCGCCGGCGGTGGCCGTGTTTGGCGCGCGCCCGCGCGCGCTGCTGGGCGTAGGGCATGTGCAAGGTGGAGAGCTGATTCCAGACCGGCTTCTCAGCCCCCTCGAAATTCAACAAATTCTGGAGAGCTCGCCGCGGGCTGAACGCGGCACATTGGAAGCAACAACGCTATGAGCAAACAAATCCGCAATATCGCCATCATCGCCCACGTTGACCACGGCAAGACCACCATGGTGGACCAGCTGCTGCGCCAGTCCGGCACCTTCGCAGAGCACGAGAAAGTCGTGGACACGGTGATGGACAGCAATGCCATCGAACGCGAGCGCGGCATCACCATCCTGGCCAAGAACTGCGCCGTGAGCTGGGGCGGCACGCACATCAACATCCTTGACACGCCCGGCCACGCGGACTTTGGCGGCGAGGTGGAGCGCGCCCTGTCCATGGTGGACGGCGTGGTGCTGCTGATCGACGCGCAGGAAGGCCCCATGCCCCAGACGCGCTTCGTGACCAAGAAGGCCCTGGCCCTGGGCCTCAAGCCCATCGTGGTGGTCAACAAGGTGGACAAGCCCGGCGCGCGCCCCGACTACGTGGTGAACGCCGCCTTTGACCTGTTCGACAAGCTGGGCGCGACCGACGAGCAGCTGGACTTCCCCGTGGTTTATGCCTCGGGCATCAACGGCTGGAGCGCGCTGGAGCCGGGCAACCCCGGCGAGCAGTGGGGCCCCGACATGTCGGCGCTGTTCGAGACCATTCTCAAGCATGTGCCCTCGGTTCAGGGCGACCCCAGCGCGCCGGTGCAGATGCAGGTGTCGGCGCTGGACTACTCCACCTTCGTGGGCCGTATCGGCGTGGGCCGCATCACCCAGGGCACGCTCAAGGCCGGTCAGGACGTGCTGGTCATGGCAGGGCCCGATGGCGCCAGCTACAAAGGCCGCATCAACCAGATCCACCAGTTCCAGGGCCTGGATCGCGTGCAGGTAAGCGAGGCCGGCCCCAGCGAGATCGTGCTGATCAACGGTATCGAGAACGTCGGCATCGGCGAGACCATCACCGACCCGGCCAACCCCCAGCCGCTGCCCATGCTCAAGATCGACGAGCCCACGCTGACGATGAACTTCTGCGTGAACACCTCGCCGCTGGCAGGTCGCGAGGGCAAGTTTGTCACCAGCCGCCAGATCTGGGACCGCCTGCAAAAAGAGCTGCGCTCCAACGTGGCCCTGCGCGTGCGCGAGACCGACGAGGACGGCATTTTTGAAGTGTCCGGCCGCGGTGAACTGCACCTGACCATCTTGCTGGAAGAGATGCGCCGCGAGGGCTACGAGCTGGCCGTGTCCAAGCCCCGCGTGGTGTTCAAGGACATCGACGGCGTGCGCTGCGAGCCCATCGAGCTGGTGACCGCCGACATCGAGGAAGGCCACCAGGGCGGCGTGATGCAGGCGCTGGGCGAGCGCAAGGGCGAGCTGGTCAACATGGAACCCGACGGCCGTGGCCGCGTGCGTCTGGAATACCGCATCCCGGCGCGCGGCCTGATCGGCTTTACCAACGAATTTTTGAACCTGACGCGCGGCTCGGGCCTCATCAGCAACATTTTTGACAGCTACGAGCCGCACAAGGGCGACATCGGCGGGCGCAAGAACGGCGTGCTGATCTCCATGGACGACGGTGAAATCTTCACCTATGCCCTGGGCAAGCTGGACGACCGTGGCCGCATGTTCGTGCGCGCCGGCGACCCGGTCTATGAGGGCATGATCATCGGCATCCACAGCCGCGACAACGATCTGGTGGTGAACGCCACGCGCACCAAGCAGCTGACCAACTTCCGCGTCAGCGGCAAGGAAGACGCGATCAAGATCACGCCGCCCATCGACCTCACGCTGGAATACGGCGTGGAATTCATCGAGGACGACGAGCTGGTCGAGATCACGCCCAAGAGCATCCGCCTGCGCAAGCGCCACCTCAAGGAGCACGAGCGCAAGCGCGCCAGCCGCGAGGGTGCGTAACACCTGATCAGGGTCTGATGGTGGCCGCCAGCCGGCCACGGCACACACAGGGCGAGCAGCTTCCGCAAGGAGCGCTCGCCCTGTGTGCTTTCGGCCCGGGGCACTGCGCCAGCCGTTACCATCCGGCACGCGCGGGCCCGGTGCAAATCCTGCCCGGGCTTGCAAAGAAGGCGCTGTTGAGAGGTGCGCCGGTTTTCTAACTGACTGGATCAAAGGAACAACGATGACGGAGATGACGGCGCAAGTCGTGACCGAAGTGCGCGGCCAGGTGGGCTGCATCACGCTGAACCGCCCGAAGGCGCTCAACGCCCTGTCGCTGGACATGGTGCGCGACCTGATGGCGGCGCTGCTGGCCTGGCAGCATGACGACAAGGTGCTGGCCGTGGCCATTCGCGGCAACGGCCGCGAGGGGCCTTTTGGCGCCTTTTGCGCGGGGGGAGACATCCGCTTTCTGCACGCCGCAGGCAGCACGGGCAATCCGCAGCTGGAGGATTTCTTCACCGAGGAATACGCCCTCAACCACCTGATCCACACCTTCGGCAAGCCGTACATCGCCTTCATGGACGGCATCGTCATGGGCGGCGGCATGGGCATCAGCCAGGGCGGCACGCTGCGCATCGTGACCGAGCGCACCAAGATGGCCATGCCCGAGACGGCCATCGGCCTGTTCCCTGATGTGGGTGGCGGCTACTTCCTCTCGCGCTGCCCCGGCCGCGTGGGCGAATGGCTGGCCCTCACGGGCGACACCATCGGCGCGGCCGACGCTCTTGCCTTCGGCCTGGCGGACGGCTTCTTGCCAGCAGACCAGCAGGCGGCGGTGTGGGAGGGGCTGGCATCCCAATCGTTTGCCGATGGCGCGGCCGTGCAGCAATGGGTGGCTTCAAAGTTTGTAGCTGCTGGCGCTTGCTCCGTAAGCGCTAGAGGGCAAATTGACCAGTATTTCGCCTTGGACGACGTGCCGGCCATCATCGCCGCGCTGGAACAGTCGCACGACGACTGGGAGCGCGCCACGGCCGCCACGCTGCGCAAGCGCTCGCCGCTGATGCTGCATGTGGTGCTGGAGCAGATCCGCCGCGCGCGCGGCATGGGGCTGGCGGACGATCTGCGCATGGAGCGCGACATGGTGCGCCATTGCTTTTACCTGCGCCCCGGCCAGAGCGAGACGGTCGAGGGCATCCGGGCATTGGCGGTGGACAAGGACCACAGCCCGCGCTGGAACCCGTCGCGCATCGAGGACGTGGAACCCGCGCTGGTGCAGGCCTTCTTCAAGAGCCCCTGGCCGGCACATTCGCACCCGCTGGCGGCGCTGCGCTGATCTGCCAGTACACCGCCGCGGCCAGCGCCTGTAGCGCCGGCCGCGGCAATTGGCCACTGAGGGCATAGCCGAAGCCCTGGTCGGCCCAGTAGAAGCTGGAGACAGCCCCCTCGTCGTGGAACTGGAAGGCCGTGGCCTGCGCGGCAGCGGCATGGCCTTCACCATCGAGCGCGCCCAGGTACAGCGTGATGCGTGTCCCCGCGGCGTTCTGGTACATGAATTGCGCGCGCGCCCCGCTGGCGCCGGGCAGCAGGCGCCCACCCATCAATTCGAAACCCTGCGCCTGCAGCTGCGGCACAGAAAGCGGCCGCGCCAGCCGCTTGGAAAGCCACTGCACCAGGTGGTCTTGCTGCGTTGCCGGCACCTCCACCGGGTGGCGCTGCTCTGGCTGGAAGACCGCATGGGCCACGGCTGCCTGCTGCGCAAACAACTGGGGCGCGGGGGCCGTGGCCAGGTGGGAGTCCGGGCCGCGCGCGCCATGCAGGCCCCAGCCCAGCCCAAAGGCGATCAGCCAGCCAGCGGCGATGCCGCCCCAATGTGCCCACTGCCGCTGGCTGTTGCGTGCGTCCTGCAAGCGTTCTGCCGCCTGCGCCATGGCGCCTGGCACGGGCTGCTGCAGCCAGTCGGCGTGCAGGCCCTGCAGTTGTGCGCGCTGGCGCGCCCAGGCATCGACGCACTGCTGCTGTGGCAGATCCAGGCGCGAACGCAGTGCCTGCGCGTCGGCGGGCGACAGCCGCTCGTCGGCCAGGGCGTGCAGCGGGGCGTCGTCAGCGGGGCGGATGGTGTCGGGCTTCATGGCAAGTTCAAGAGTCGCTTCACTTCATGCGGCGCAACGCAACGGGCGCGCCTGCGCCGCAGGGCTGGGTGGTGGTGGGCGCCGCTTCCATCAGCTCGCGCATCCGCGCGCGGGCGCGCGACAGCCGCGACATCACCGTGCCCACCGGAACGTCCAGCACGCGGGCCACGTCGGCATACGCCATGTCCTCCAGCGTGACCAGCAGCAGCACGGCCCGCTGCTCGGGCGGCAGACGTTGCAGGCAGCGGTCCAGATCCAGGGCGGTTTCGCGGGAGCCGTCGTGCCTGTCGGCAACGGCGGCCAGGGCTTCTGCATCCAGCGCCTGCACCAGCACCGTGGCGCGGCGCTGATTGAGGTACAGGTTGTGCATCAGCGTGAACAGCCAGGCCCGCAGGTCGCTGCCGGAGCGCCACAGCAGCCACTTGCGGCAGGCGCGCTCCAGCGTGTCCTGCACCAGATCGTCGGCCGCCCAGGCGTTGCCGGTGAGCGCGCGTGCGTAGCGGCGCAGCCCGGGCAGTTGTTCCACGATCTGGGCGCGGTTCATGGGCGCATTGTGGCGCTCACGGCGTGGCGGCACGCCACACGTTGTTCACGCCATCGCCGGTCTTGTCGCCGGGCTTGCTGTCCTTGACCCAGTAGTACAGCGGCTTGCCTTTGTAGGCCACCTGCTTGCTGCCGTCGCCACGCTGGATCAGGCTGTAGCCTTCGCCGCTGGGGGCGCTGGTGGCCGTCAGGGGCGGCCAGTTGGTGGCGCAGGGGCCGTTGCAGGCCGATTGGCCGCTGCCCGCCACGTCCTTGTCGAAGGTGTAGAGCGTCATGCCATTGGGGCCGACGAGCACGCCACCCTGGGTGCCGACCTGCGCGGGCGACATCGAATAACAGCCAGCGAGCGCCAGCGCGGCGAGCAGGGAACTGAGCTTGGTCATGGTGTTCTCCAGTAAGCGCCGGCCGTCGAAGGTGCGGCCGGACGCAGAGATAAACACCGTCGCCGGGGCGTTTATTCCAACCCCGCGCAAAAAAATCAGCGGTGGCGGCTTTTCATGGCGCGCTCCACCTCGCGCTTGCCCTCGCGCTCCTTGATGGTGTCGCGCTTGTCATGCTCGGCCTTGCCCTTGGCCAGGGCGATGTCGCATTTGGCGCGGCCGTCCTTCCAGTGCAGGTTCAGGGGCACCAGCGTGTAGCCCTTTTGCTCCACCTTGCCGATCAGACGCTTGATTTCTTCCTTGTGCAGCAGCAGCTTCTTGATGCGCGTGGCGTCGGGGTTGACGTGCGTGGAGGCCGTCTTGAGCGGGTTGATCTGGCAGCCGATCAGGTAGAGCTCGCCGTCCTTGATGACCACGTAACCGTCGGTCAGCTGTGCCTTGCCCTCGCGCAGCGCCTTGACTTCCCAGCCGTGCAGCACCATGCCGGCCTCGTAGCGTTCTTCGAAGAAATAGTTGTATGCCGCTTTTTTGTTGTCGGCGATGCGTGACGATGTATCAGGTTTTGTGGCCATGGTGAATAGATGCGGCGCAAACCGGAAGATCAAGCCTTCCCTACAATTGTTGTCGTCTCGCCCCTCGATTTTAGGCCGGGCGCATGTTGCGGCCGCCGCCTTTGCACCGGATGAGGGCCTGCTCAGGCCCAACCGATTGCCTCTGTCTTCATGAAAACCGTCAACAAGTCCGTCCTGATCTGGTACAGCCCTGAAGAAATGTTCGCCCTGGTGACGGACGTGGAAAAGTATCCGCAGTTTCTGCCCTGGTGTGACCGCGCCAGCGTGCTGGAGCGCGGTGAGCATGGCATGAAGGCGCAGGTGGGTATTGCCCTGGGCGGTCTGCGCAAATCCTTCGTAACACGCAACACGCACGAGCCGGGGCGGCGCGTGAAGATGGAGCTGGTCGAAGGGCCTTTTTCCCGGCTGGATGGCGACTGGCGCTTTCACCCGGTGGGCGACGGCACGCAGCGCGCCTGCAGGGTCGAGCTGCAACTGCACTACGGTTTTGACAGCCGGGCGCTGGCCACCCTGGTGGGCCCTGTGTTCGACCGCATCGCCGCCACTTTCATTGATGCCTTCATCAAGCGCGCCGAAGAGGTCTATGGCTGAAGAACCCGGCAGGGCTGGCGTGCTGCACGTCACGGTGGCTGCGTCACTGCGGCCCGCGCAGGTACGTGAATGGCAACTGCAGCTGCCCGCGGGCGCCACCGTGACCGATGCGCTGCGCGCCTGCGGCCTTGACGTGCATGAGGGGCGCCTGTCCTGTGGCGTGTGGGGCAGGGCAGCCAGGCCGAACCAGCAGTTGCACGACGGCGACCGCGTCGAATGCTGCCGCCCGTTGACCGTGGATCCCAAGCTGGCGCGACGCCAGCGTTTCGCCAGCCAGGGGGCGCGTGCGGCGGGCCTGTTTGCCAAGCGAAGGCCAGGCTCCAAGGCGGGTTACTGATGCGTGACCGGTACCTGCGGGCACCTGCCGCGCAGACACCCGGGCAGCACCAAAGCCGCGCCCGGCGCGCATTGGAAACGGCCAGTGTGTCCAGGCAAAAAGCTGTCATCTGTGCGCAGGCCAGGCAAGCGCCGGTGCGCCGGATGGCCTCCTACAATCATCTGGCTCACAACCCGGGCACAGCGCAAGAATGGCCCGCGTGCGCCGCGGGCCATTAACCACGCCATATACAGACAAGATGAGGAGATGACCGTTGATTGAAGAAAGCGAGACCCTTGTGAACGTGACCCAGGCACTGAGCCAGCGCCGCTCGGTGCGGGCGTTTTTGCCCCAGGCACCCAGCGCGGATATTGTTCGCGCGCTCATCGAAGGCGCCGCCCGCGCCGCCTCGGGCGGCAACGTGCAGCCCTGGCGCGTGCTGGCACTGACCGGCGAGCCGCTTGCGCAGGCATTGCAGGCAGTCGCCCAGGCCGAGCCCGAGCCCTATGCCAACAATCTGTCGTATCCGCCTGACCTGTGGGAGCCCTACCGCTCGCGCCGCTTTGCCAATGGCGAAGACCTGTACCGCAGCCTGGGCATTCCGCGCGACAACAAGGCCGCGCGGCTGGAACAACTGGCCAAGAATGCCGAGTTTTTTGGCGCCCCGGTGGGTCTGTTCATCTGTGTGGACAAGCGCATGGGCCTGCCGCAGTGGATGGATCTGGGCATTTATCTGCAATCGCTGATGCTGCTGGCCGTTGAACACGGCCTGGGTACCTGCGCCCAGGGTTTCTGGCGCCGCTACGACAGCGCTCTGGCGCAGCACCTGGGTCTGCCGGAAAACTACTGTGTGGGCGTAGGCGTGGCGCTGGGCTACGAAGACAAGCAGGCGCCCATCAACACATGGCAGGCCAGCCGCGCGCCGTTTGAAGAGTGGGCCGAACTGCGCGGCTTCTGAGGGCGGGCGCCCGCCGGGCGCAGAGCGTAAAAAAGGCTGCCGGTCGGCAGCCTTTTTTGCTCCTGATTTAATAGCTGCTTGCGCTTTTAAAGCAAGGGCTGGAGGTTGATTGGACCCAAAACCAGCAGGCTATCACCCCGCTCAGGGCTTGATGGCGATTTTCAGCACGCCGTCGCGCTGGTGGGCAAACAGGTCGTAGGCGGCCACGATGTCATCGAGCTTGTACTGGTGCGTGACCATCACGCCCAGGTCCAGGCGGTTGGCGGCTATCACGTTCATCAGGCGGCGCATGCGCTCCTTGCCGCCGGGGCACAGGGCGGTGCGGATGGTGTGGTCGCCCAGGCCGGCGGCAAACTGCGCCAGCGGAATCGACAGGTCTTCCGAGTACACGCCCAGGCTGGACAGCGTGCCACCGGGTTTCAGCACCTTCATGGCCTGGCCAAAGGTGGCCTGCGTGCCCAGCGCCTCGATGGAGCTGTCGGCGCCCTTGCCGCCGGTGAGCTTCATGACCTCGTCCACCACATCCACGTTGCGGAAGTTCAGCGTGACGTCGGCGCCCATTTTTTTGGCGATGCCCAGGCGGTGGTCGTTGCCATCCACGGCGATGATGGTGGTGGCGCCCAGCAGGCGTGCGCCCGCCGTGGCGCACAGGCCAATCGGGCCTTGCGCAAACACCACCACGGTGTCGCCAATCTTGATGTTGGCGTTTTCCGCGCCTTTGAAGCCGGTGGACATGATGTCGGGGCACATCAGCACCTGCTCGTCGGTCAGGCCATCGGGGATGGGCGCCAGGTTGGCCTGGGCGTCGGGCACCAGCACGTATTCGGCCTGCGTGCCGTCGATCAGGTTGCCAAAGCGCCAACCGGCGGTGGCCTTGTAGCCGTGGCAGCCGCACAGGCCGCGGGGCACCAGGTAGCTGCCGTCCTGGCTGGGGTAGCCGTCTTGCGCGGCGTAGCTGTTGAAGTTGGGGCAGATGGCGCCGGCAATCACGCGCTGGCCTTCGGCATAGCCGACCACGGCGCTGCCCAGCTTCTCGATCACGCCCACGGGCTCGTGGCCTACCGTCAGGCCCTGTGCCACGGGGTACTCGCCCCTGAGGATGTGCACGTCGGTGCCGCAGATGGTGGTGGTGGTGATGCGGATCAGCGCGTCGTTGGGGCCTACGTCGGGAACCGGCTTATCGGCCAATTCGATGCGGCTTTTTTCAACGAAGACGGCGGCTTTCATCATGGCAGTCATGGGCGGCTCCTTGGGTGTGGAAGATGCCACCTTAAGCCTGTCCCGGGCTGGTCTTGCCAATGTTGAAGGTTTCCGTGGGGTATGTGGGCGCCGTGGCAGCGCGGACTGCGTCGTCCACGCTCCAGTACAGCGGAATCTGCGTCAGGCCGACGCGCTCCAGCGCAGCGCGCGGCGGGTCTTTGATGCGCGCCAACAGCAGCGCGAGGCCGCGGCGTGCCAGATGGGCGTGCAGCTCCTGCAGGGCTTCCAGGGCAGTCACGTCCAGGTAGTCGCTGGACTCCACGCTCAGCACCACGGCCTCGGGCACCAGCATGCCGGCAATGGCCAGGCCAGCCGCCAGCGTGCCGCCCCAGCGGGCAGACCGGGTGGCGGCATGCGCCGGCAGCGGCGCAGTGTCGGGTGATGCAGGGGGGCTGCACGGCATGGTGTGCCGAAGCCGGGGGAGGGCGCGTTCAGCGCGCCGGGCGCACGGCAGTCTTGGGTCGGAAGGCCTTGCAGACCTCAGGGCGGGTCTCCAGGTAGGGGCCGCCGATCAGGTCGATGCAATAAGGCACTGCCGCGAAGATGCCGGGCACCAACTGCGCGCCGCCCTCGTCCTTCAGGCCTTCCAGCGTTTCGGCAATCGCCTTGGGCTGGCCCGGCAGGTTGATGATGAGGCACTGGCCGCGGATCACCGCCACCTGGCGCGACAGGATGGCCGTGGGCACGAACCGCAGCGAGATCTGGCGCATCTGCTCACCAAAGCCCGGCATCTCCTTGTCGGCCACGGCCAGCGTGGCCTCGGGCGTGACGTCGCGCAGCGCGGGGCCAGTGCCGCCGGTGGTCAGCACCAGGCTGCAGCCGGCATCGACCAGCGCGATCAGCGTGGCGCTGATGCGCTCTTTCTCGTCGGGGATCAGGCGCGGCTCGAACGCAATCGGGTTGTGCAGCGCACGCTTGAGCCAGTCGTGCAGGGCCGGTAGGCCCTTGTCCTCATAGGTGCCGCTGCTGGCGCGGTCGCTGATGGAGACGATGCCGATCTTGACCGGCTCGTAGTCAGGGGTGCTGTGGGGCATGGCCGTCCTCCGGGTCATCGGTGTCGGGTGCGGATGCAGGGTGGGATGCTGCACGCTCTTGGGGCGCCAGGTGTTCGCGCACCAGCTGGAACAGCTCGCGGTAGGCGCGGCTCTTGCGCGGTGCCAGGCCTTGCGACTCGGCCACCTGGGCGTCGTGGGCGGGTGGTGCGTCTTTGCGCGCCTGGCGGATCAGGGCGCGGATTTGCTGCGTGTCCGTGCGCGGGAACTGCTCCAGCCAGGCGGCCAGCGCATCGTCGTCGGCGATCAGGCGGTCGCGCCAGTGCTCGGACTGGTGCAGCACCAGCTTCTCGGCGGCCGAGCCGTTGCGCTGCTCGTCCAGCGCGGCGTGGATGGCGGCGACGGTGTCGTCTTCCAGCTTGCGCATCAGCTTGCCGACAAACTGCATCTGTCGGCGCTTGCCCTCGAAGTTGGTGATGCGTTTGGCCTCGGCCAGCGCGTCCTGCAGCTTTTCGGGCAGTTGCAGCCGCGCGAACAGGTCGCTGCGCAGGGTGAGCAGCTCGGTGCCCAGGTCCTGCAGCGCATCCATCTCGCGCTTGAGGTCGGTCTTGGTGGCGCCAGCGGTGCCTTTGAGTTCGGCCTTGAGTTGCAAGTCCAGCTCGCTGCCTTCGGCAACGAAATGGCCCTTCACAAAATAGCCTTTTTTGGGTTTGCGTGACATGGTGGGGCAGGGTCGGGAGAGGCTGACCCCGGGCCGCGTGGCGGCGGATGACGGGCGCCGCGCCGTGGCGCAGGGGGGCAAGTATCATAGCCGCCGCCATGAAAAAACCCAGCTCCCGCGCCCAGAGCGCCGCACCCGCCCCCAGCCGCACCCCGTCCCAGAATCAGCCCGACAGCGGCTTTAGCTATTCCCGCGACTTTTTTGAAGGACTGGTGGACCACGCCCTGCAGCACGCCAAGAAGCTGGGCGCCACCGACGCGGGGGCCGATGCCTCCGAAGGCTGCGGCCTGTCGGTCAACGTGCGCAAGGGCGAGCTGGAGACCGTGGAGCGCAACCGCGACAAGTCGCTGGGCGTGACGGTGTACCTGGGCCACCGCCGCGGCAATGCCAGCACGTCCGATTTTTCGCTGGCGGCCGTGGAGCGCACGGTGCAGGCGGCCTACGACATCGCCCGCTTTACCGCCGAAGACCCGGTGGCCGGCCTGCCCGACGCGGCCGACATCGCGCCGCAGGAAACGCACCGCGACCTGCAGCTGTTCCACCCCTGGGCCATCACCAGCGAGGAGGCCGCCCGCCTGGCGCTGGAGTGCGAGGCCGCCGCGTTCAAGACCCACAAGCGCATCACCAACAGCGAGGGCGCGGGCGTGTCGGCCCAGCAAAGCCATTTCTTCAGCGCCCATACGCGCGGCTTTCGCGGCGGCTATGCCAGCTCGCGCCATAGCCTGTCGGTGGCGCCAATCGCCTCGCTGCCCGGGCGCAACGCCGAGATGCAGCGCGACGCCTGGTACAGCTCCATGCGCGATGCGCGCGAGCTGGCCGCCCCCGAGGCCGTGGGCCGCTACGCCGCCCAGCGCGCCCTCAGCCGCCTGGGCAGCCGCAAGATCCCCACTACCGAATGCCCGGTGCTGTTCGAGTCGCCCGTGGCCGCCGGCCTGCTGGGCGGCTTCGTGCAGGCGGTGAGCGGCGGCGCGCTGTACCGCAAGAGCAGCTTTCTGGTCGATTCGCTGGGCAAGCAGGTGTTTGCCGACCATGTCGATGTGACCGAAGACCCCTTCATCCTGGGCGGCAAGGGCAGCTCGCCGTTCGACGATGAGGGCGTGCGCGTGGCGCCGCGCCAGGTGGTGGATGCAGGGCGCGTGCAGGGCTACTTTCTCAGCTCCTACTCGGCGCGCAAGCTGGGCATGAAGACCACCGGCAACGCCGGCGGCTCGCACAACCTGGTGCTGTCGTCGCGCCTGACGCAGCCGGGCGACGACCTGGACGCCATGCTGCGCAAACTGGGCACGGGCCTGTTCGTGATCGAGCTGATGGGCCAGGGCGTGAACTACGTGACGGGCGACTACTCGCGCGGCGCCAGCGGCTTCTGGGTGGAAAACGGCCGGATCGCCTATCCGGTGCATGAGATCACCATCGCCGGCAACCTCAGGGACATGCTGCGCGGCATCGAGGCCGTGGGCGCCGACGCCTACAACTACGGCGCCAAGACGGTGGGCTCCATCCTCATCAACCGTATGAAAGTGGCGGGCAGTTGAGCCGCGCCATGCCCGGGGCCGGCGCATGAGCGCCGCGCTGTCGCGCGCCGACTGGGCCAAGGCGCTGGTGGTCGTTTTGGTCTGGGGACTGAACTTCGTGGTCATGAAGTGGGGACTGGCCACGGTGTCCCCGCTGCTGCTGTGCGCGCTGCGCTTCATGGCGGCGTCGCTGCCGTTTGTGCTCTTCGTGCGCCCGCCGCGGCATTTGTCGTGGGGCGTGATGGCGGGCTACGGGCTGGCGCAGGGCGTAGGGCAGTTCGGTCTGCTGTTCACCGGCATGCAGCTGGGCATGCCTGCCGGCATGGCATCGGTGGTGCTGCAGACGCAGGCTTTCATCACCATGCTGCTGGCCGCGGCCTTTCTGGGCGAGGTGCCTCACCGCTGGCAGTGGCTGGGCCTGTGCATCGCCATCGGAGGGCTGGTGCTGATTGGCGCGGCGCATGGCGACGGAGCCTCGGGCATGACGCTGGCGGGCTTCGTGCTCACGGTGAGCGCGGCGGCCATGTGGTCCACATCCAACCTGCTCACGCGCGTGGCCGCGCGCCAGGGGCCTTACGAGCCCGTGTCCTTCATCGTCTGGACCAGCCTGTTTCCCATCGTGCCGCTGTTGCTGCTGTCGTGGTGGGTGGACGGCGCGGACACCATGGCGCAGCAACTGCGCGGCCTGGGCTGGCGCGAACTGGGCGTGGTGGCCTATCTGGCGCTGCTGTCCACCTTGCTGGGCTACGGCCTGTGGACGCGATTGCTCCAGCGCTACGCCGCCAGCACGGTGGCGCCGCTGTCGCTGCTGGTGCCTGTGGTGGGGCTGGTGTCGGCCATGCTGCTGCTGGGCGAGCGGCCCTCGGCCTGGCAGTGGCTGGGCACGCTGGGCGTGCTGCTGGGCATGATGGTCAACCAGTTTGGCGGGCTGTGGGCGCGGCGTGGCCGCCGTATATAGGCAAATAGGGCTCTAGCGCTTATTTGGCAAGCGCTGACAGCTACTGTATTAGTAGCAAGTCAGCGATCTTGCATCAGCCGCCGCGCACCATCGACAGGATTTTTGCCGTGTCCAGCTGGCGCGCGGTTTCCTGCATCTGCGGCAGATAGCGCGCCTGCAGTTGCCGGCCGTCCTGCATGACGTGCTGGTAGGCGTCCTTGAGCATGTCGGTGGACAGCTGGCGCCCGCCCGCGTAGTACTGATTGGCCACATGCCCCAGCGCGTAGGTGGCGGCAAAGCTCATGCCGCTACTCACGGCCTGGCGCCCCAGGCCGCCCAGCAGGCCCTTGCCGGCCTTGCCCAGCAGGCCGCTGAGCAGCTTGCGGCCGGCCTGCTCCAGATACTGCGAGGTCAGGCCCACGCCCAGCGTGGCCAGCAAGTCCTTGATGTGGCCGCGGTCCAGCTCGTAGCCGTAGCTTTGGCCGATCTGATAGACCAGCCGCATCTGCAGCGGGATGATGGCCAGGGTGGACAGGTTCTCGGGCAGCAGCTCGATGGCGCCGTTCATGATCGACGCTTGCAGAATCTTGCGGTCCATCTCTGCGGGCGCCAGGCTGCCCGGGCGGCGCTGCGCGGCGGTGGCGGGCAGTGCATCTACGGCGGCGGGGTGGGGCGCAGGCAACGCGGTGACCGCGGCTGCTGCGCCAGTCGCTGCAGCCGGTGCGGCAGGCAGGGGCGCGGGCTCGGCCAGCGGTGCCTGCAAGGGCGCCTCGACCACGGCCTGGGCCTGGGCGTCAAAGCCGGTCGGGGCTTGCGTGCCGGCCATGCCCCAGGCCTGGCGCACCTGGGCCAGGAAGTCGTTTTCCTTGGCGCTGGTGTGACCGTCTGCCTCGCACACGCACACGGCCATCTCGTACGCCAGCTGGCGCGACTCTGGCGTGGTCAGCCGGCCCAGTACCTCGGGCAGCTGTACGCGGCGCAGCAGCACGTCCTGATACAGGCCGGGCAGGTTGACCTGCTCGTCGCCCGCCAGGCCTTGCGCCACCTGGCGGATTTGCTCGCGTTCGCGGTCGTGCTTCTCGCCGTCGGCGTAAGAAGCCATCAGGCACAGGGTCAAGGTGGCGCGGATTTCTTCTGCGGTCATGGTGTTCCTGGTTGGGGTGAAGAGGTGGTCATGGGATTGTTGGGGGGCGGCGTGGTTCCCCGTGCTGTCCCACCGGTGCTGCCGATGGGGCAGAAAAACAAAAACCGCCCCGGGGGCGGTTTTTGTCACGGGTCAGCGCATGGGGGCACGCCTCAGGCGGCCACCATGGGCACGACCTTGTATTCGCCAGCGGCGATCTTCTTTTGCCACTCGGCCGGGCCGGTGATGTGGGCGCTGGTGCCGCCCGCATCGACGGCCACGGTGACGGGCATGTCCACCACGTCGAACTCGTAGATGGCTTCCATGCCCAGGTCTTCAAAGCCCACCACCTTGGCATTCTTGATGGCCTTGCTGACCAGGTAGGCGGCGCCGCCCACGGCCATCAGGTAGGCGCTTTGGTGGTTCTTGATGCTTTCGATGGCGACCGGGCCGCGCTCGGCCTTGCCGATCATGGCGATCAGGCCGGTCTGCTCCAGCATCATGTCGGTGAACTTGTCCATGCGCGTGGCGGTGGTGGGACCTGCGGGGCCCACGGCCTCGTCCTTCACCGGGTCCACGGGGCCCACGTAGTAGATCACGCGGTTGGTGAAGTCCACGGGCAGCTTCTCGCCCTTGGCCAGCATGTCCTGGATGCGCTTGTGCGCGGCGTCGCGGCCGGTGAGCATCTTGCCGTTGAGCAGCAGCGTCTGTCCGGGCTTCCAGCTGGCGACCTCTTCGCGGGTCAGGGTGTTCAAGTCCACCTTTTTGGACTTGTTGTAGTCCGGCGCCCAGTCGATCTTGGGCCACAGGTCCAGCGAAGGCGCTTCCAGGTACACGGGGCCCGAGCCGTCCATCACAAAGTGCGCGTGGCGCGTGGCCGCGCAGTTGGGGATCATGGCCACGGGCTTGCTGGCTGCGTGCGTGGGGTACATCTTGATCTTGACGTCGAGCACGGTGGCCAGGCCGCCCAGGCCCTGCGCGCCGATGCCCAGGGCGTTGACCTTTTCGTACAGCTCCAGGCGCAGCTCCTCGACCTGGTCGAGCTTCTCGCCGCGCTGGCTCTTGGCCAGCAGCTCGTACATGTCCAGGTCTTCCATCAGGCTTTCCTTGGCCAGCAGCACGGCCTTTTCTGCCGTGCCGCCAATGCCGATGCCCAGCATGCCCGGCGGGCACCAGCCGGCGCCCATGGTGGGCACGGTTTTCAGCACCCAGTCCACCAGGCTGTCGCTGGGGTTCATCATGACCATCTTGGACTTGTTCTCGCTGCCGCCGCCCTTGGCGGCCACGGTCACGTCCAGCTTGTCGCCGGGCACGATCTGCACGCTGATGACGGCGGGCGTGTTGTCCCTGGTGTTCTTGCGGGCGAACTGGGGGTCGGCCACGACCGACGCGCGCAGCGTGTTGTCGGGGTGGTTGTAGCCACGGCGCACGCCTTCGTTGATGGCGTCTTCCAGGCTCTGGTCGGCGGCAAAGCCCTCAAAGCGCACGCCCATGCCGATCTTCAGGAAGACGTTGACGATGCCGGTGTCCTGGCAGATCGGGCGGTGGCCCGTGGCGCTCATCTTGCTGTTGGTGAGGATCTGCGCCATCGCATCCTTGGCCGCGGGGCTCTGCTCGCGCTCGTAGGCGCGGGCCAGGTGCTGGATGTAGTCGGCAGGGTGGTAGTAGGAGATGTACTGCAGCGCGGCAGCCACGGACTCCACGAGGTCGTTGTACCGGATGGTCGTGCTCATGTGGGAGGGTAAGTATGTGAAACGAACGCGGGCGATTATCGCCCCCCGCCTTGCGCGGGGCGGATGCGGGGGCAAACAACCCGCACGCACGGTGCCCGTGGCGCTACCGGCAGGCAGGGTCGCCCAGCCCTTCCGGCGCGCGGCCGATTGCGGTGAAATGCGATCCATGCCCACCCCTCAACCGCCTGCCGAGGCCCTTCACATGACCAGCCCATCCACCAGCCCCAGCCCGCTCACCCGCACCGAGCACGACACCTTCGGCCCCATCGAGGTGCCGGCCGACCGGCTGTGGGGCGCGCAGACCCAGCGGTCGCTGCAGCACTTTGCCATCTCGGGCGAGCGCATGGCGCCCGAGCTGATTCGCGCGCTGGCCCAGGTCAAACGCGCCAGCGCCTACGTGAACCACGCGCTGCAACTGCTAGACACCGCCAAAACCACGGCCATCGTGACGGCGGCCGACGAGGTGATCGCCGGCGGCCACCTGCAGGAGTTTCCGCTGGTGGTGTGGCAGACGGGGTCGGGCACGCAGACCAACATGAACATGAACGAGGTGCTGGCCAATCGCGCCAGCGAGCTGCTGGGTGGCCCGCGCGGGCAGGCGCGCCTGGTGCACCCCAACGATGACGTGAACAAGAGCCAGTCGAGCAATGACGTGTTTCCCACGGCCATGCACCTGGCCGCGGTGGATGCGCTGATGCACCGGCTGCTGCCCGCGCTGCAGCAGTTGCGCGCCACGCTGGCAGACAAGGCTGCGGCGTTTGACGGCATCGTCAAGATTGGCCGCACCCACTTGCAGGACGCCACGCCGCTCACCCTGGGGCAGGAAATATCAGGCTGGGTGGCGCAGCTGCAGCATGGCGAGCAGCATGTGCGCGCCGCGCTGCCGCATGTGTGCGAGCTGGCCCTGGGCGGCACCGCGGTGGGCACCGGCCTGAATGCGCCCGCCGGCTATGCCGCCGCGGTGGCCCGCGAGCTGGCTGATCTGACGGGCCTGCCGCTGGTCACCGCGCCCAACAAGTTCGAGGCCCTGGCCAGTTGCGACGCCCTGGTGCACGCCCACGGCGCGCTGAAAACCCTGGCTGCCAGCCTGATGAAGATTGCCAACGACGTGCGCTGGCTGGCCAGCGGGCCGCGCAGCGGCATCGGCGAGATCACCATTCCCGAGAACGAGCCCGGCTCGTCCATCATGCCCGGCAAGGTCAATCCCACGCAGTGCGAGGCGCTGACCATGCTGTGCGCGCAGGTCATGGGCAACGACGTGGCCATCAACATCGGTGGCGCCAGCGGCAATTTCGAGCTGAACGTGTTCCGCCCGCTGGTCATCCACAACTTTCTGCAGAGCGCGCGGCTGCTGGCCGACGGCATGGCAAGCTTCAATGACCACTGCGCCGTGGGGCTGGAGCCCAACCGCCCGCGCATCGCCGAGCTGGTGGAGCGCTCGCTGATGCTGGTGACCGCGCTCAATCCGCACATCGGCTACGACAAGGCCGCGCAGATCGCCAAGAAGGCGCACCACGACGGCACCACGCTGCGCGAGGCCGCGCTGGCGCTGGGCCATGTGACTGCGGCGCAGTTTGATGAATGGGTGGTGCCGGCCAGGATGACCGGACGCCAATAGCCTCCCGGCCTCTGGGGGCGGCCTGGCAATTCAGTCTTCGGGCGTGCCGTCGGCGGTGGCCTTGTCCACCAGGGTCTTCAGGCCCTGCACGTCGTGCAGCTCGATGCCGCGCGAGCGCAGGCTGATCAGGCCCTGGCGCTCCAGCCATTTCAGCTCCACGTTCACGCGCTGGCGCGAGCTGCCCAGCAGGCAGGCCAGCTCGTCCTGCGCCAGCGACAGGCCCAGCCGGCGGTTGTCGCCGCACTCCAGGTGGCGCGGCCCGAAGCGCTGCAGCAGATGCAGCAATTGCTTGGCCAGGCGCGCGCGCAGCGCCAGCGTGGCCATGTCTTCCATCATGCAGTACAGCGACCGCATGCTCCAGGCCTGCAGCGTGAGCAGCGATTCGCCAAACGAGGGGTGCTGCTGCAGCAGCGCGCGAAAAGACGGCTCGGGCACCCTGAGCACGGTGGCGCAGCCGTGGGCATGCGCGTCGTAGGTGCAGGGGCCGCCGTAGAGCACCTCGGCCTCGCCCACCCAGATACCGGGCTCCACATAGGCCAGCGTGACCCGCTTGCCCGACGCGGTGGTGCGCCGAAAGCGCAGCGCGCCGCTGGCGCAGGCAAACCAGTCACGGATGGGCGCGCCCTGCTGCACGATCAGGTCGCCGTGCGCATGGCGCGTGACGCTGGCCAGGCGCAGGATGTCGTGGCGCAGCGATGGCGTGAGCGAGGAAAACCAGGCGCTGCGGCTAATGGCCTCGCGCTCCTGTGCGGTCAGCAAGATACGTGGGGGCGTGGCGTCGGCATTCAGGCGCGGTGATGTTTGCATGGACTTGGCAGGACGGGCAGCGCGGCGGGACGGCCATTCTAGGACTGCATGGGGGCATTCGCGCCGTGTACGGGCGGGCGCCCTGCGGTGGTGGCGGGGCGCTGGATTGCCGCGAACGCGGGAATGACGGATTGGCGGTATTTTGCTATTGAAAATATAGCTTCAGGCGCTTGTTTTGAAAGGGCTAAAGGTCATTTAGGCTTGCATTCCCGCCTCCCGCCTCCCGCCTCCAGCCCCCACCCGTCACCCTTCACCCGTCAGCGCGCTGCACCCCGCGCCTGCTGCAGCCAGCCGTCAAAAGTCTTCTGATGGGCCTTGATCCATCCGTTGACATGGCGCTCGATGTCGGCGGGCTTGTCCTGGCCGCGGCTCATCAGGTGGTTCTGGGCGTTGATGTCCGATACGGGCAGTTGCATCACCTCGAACAGCCTGGCGGCGGCAGGGTTGGCCTGTGCCCAGGCCTTGTTGGCCACGATGTGCTGCTGGTTCACCACAAAGCCGTAGTTCTTGCCGTTGGGCAGCCGGGTGTCCAGGCCTTTTTGTGCGCCGGGGGCCGAGGAGAAGGGCACCTCCAGCCACACCACGTCTTTGCCGGGTTTCAGCACGTTGCTGACCCAGTAGGGCGTCCAGGCGTAGTACAGGATGGGGTGGCCCGCCTTGTAGCGCGTGATGGTGTTGGCGATCAGCGCCGAATAGGTGCCTTGCTGGTGCGTGACGGTGGGGCGTAGCTGGTAGGCATCCAGGTGGTGCTCGACCATTGCCTCGCAGCCCCAGCCGGGGTTGCAGCCGGTCAGGTCGGCCTTGCCGTCGCCGTCCGCGTCGAACAGCTTGGCGATCTTGGGGTCTTTGAGCTGCTCCAGGTTGGTGATTTGGTGGGCATCGGCGGTTTTCTTGTCGATCAGGTAGCCCTGCGCCGCGTTGCCGGAGTACACGCCCTTGCGGTACAGCTTGGCGTCGCCGCCGGCGTTCAGGTAGTAGTCCGAGTGCAGGGGGTTCCAGTGCGAGGCGATGAAGGTGGCGTCGCCGTTGGCAATGGCGACGTGGGCCGTGGGGTATTCCACTTCCTTGATGGGCTGCACGTCATAGCCCAGCTGCTGCAGTGCCTTCATCACCAGCAGGGTCTGAAAGCTTTCTTCTGCCAGCGAGCTTTTGAGCGGCTGCACGCGCACGCCCTTGCCGGGCAGGTCGGCCGCCAGCGCGCCGGTGCAGGCCAGGGCCAGGCAGGTGGCGGCCAGGCGGGCGCGCAGCAGGTGGCGGGTGGCGCGGGTGGTGCGCTCGGCGGTCGGCAGGTGTGTGGTCTGTGTCATGGATGGGGTTCCTTTGCGGGTTGGGGCGGCTCAGAGGCTGAGAGTTTTTTGCCCGTGACCGAAAGGCGCGTCAAAACGCCACTGATCAAGGCGCAAAGCGCAGCCATAGCTCGGGCTATGGCGAGCATTTGTAACGACGAGCAGGGATGTTTTGGCGTGCAAGGCGGGCATAGGCGAAAGACTCTCAGCCTCTCAGGCCGCGGATTGGCGGGCAGCGGGTAGCGGGTGGGGCTGCGACCGGGTGTGCGACTGGTCAGGGCCTTGGCGCTGGCCGGCGCGGCCCAGGGCGCGCAGCAGCGCGCCGGCGGGGCCCGTCTGCCACCAGCGGGCATTGCCGCGCCGGGGCTGGCCCATGGCCTGGGTGAGGCGGTCCAGCACGATGGCCAGCAGCACGATGCCCAGCCCGCCCACGGTGGCCAGGCCCATGTCCAACCGCCCGATGCCGCGCAGCACCATCTGGCCCAGGCCGCCCACGGCGATCATCGAGGCGATGACCACCATCGACAGCGACAGCATCAGCGCCTGGTTGATGCCCGCCATGATGCTGGGCATGGCCAGCGGCAGCTGCACCTTCCACAGCAGCTGCCAGGGCGAGGCGCCATAGGCGCGGCTGGCCTCGATCAGGTCGGGGCGCACCTGGCGCAGGCCCAGGTTTGTGAGGCGCACCAGCGGCGGCAGCGCGAACACGATGGTCACGATGACGCCCGGCACGTTGCCGATGCCGAACAGCATCACCACCGGCACCAGATAGACGAAGGCGGGCGTGGTCTGCATGGCGTCCAGCAGCGGGCGCGTCCAGCGCTGGATGCGGTCGCTGGCGGCCAGCACGATGCCCATGGGCAGGCCGATGGCCACGCAAAACAGCAGGGACGTCAGCACCAGCGCCAGGGTCACCATGGCTTCGGGCCAGATGCCCAGCAGCGCCACCAGGCCCAGCGACACCAGCGTGCCCACGGCCAGGCCGCGCCCGGCAAATTGCCAGGCCAGCAGCGCGACCAGCGCCACCATGACCGGCGCGGGCACGGCCAGCAGCAGGTCGGTCACGCCGTTGAGCGTGCCGTCGATGGGCGCGCGCACGGTCTGAAAGAAGGGGCGAAAGTTGTCCACCACCCAGCCCAGGCCGTCGTTGATCCAGTCTTGCACGGGCAGGCCGTCGGTGGTGATTTGCTGCCAGAGCCCGTCCAGACCGCCCATGCCGGCTTGCCCGGCCTGGTTGGCCTGATCCGCCGGTGCGGCGGCGGCGTCCAGCCAGTCGGCGCTGGCGGCGGTGCTGTCCATGTCTTGCGTGCCCCAGGGGTCGGCGGCTGCGGGGGGCGATGTGGGTGCGACAGCGCTGTCGGCCCATGGGTCGGCCGCCTGCATGGGCGTGGCAGCAGCGGGCGTTGGGGAGCTGTCAATGGCGGTGCTGTCCATGGCCGGGGCGCTATCGGTTGCGGCGGGCGTCCATGGGGCGTCGAAGGCAGTGGTGCGGGGGTCTTGCGCCATGTCGTTCATGCGTCTTCTCCTGGTGGGCGGTCAGTGCGTGGGCGCAACGGGGTTGGCGGCGCGCGCGGGAAAGTGCGGGTTGAGTTGCACGGGCGGCATCTCGGTCTGGGGCGGCGGCACGGGGGGGGTGTCGCGGTCCAGAAATTTCATCAGCGTGGTGCGGCTGATCACGCCCTGGTAGGTGCCGGCCTCGTCCACCACCGGCAGCGGGCAGGGTGCGTTGCTCATGGGGCCGAACAGGTCGGCCACGGGCGCGGCCGCGTCCAGTGCCTGGGCGCCCGGCAAGAAGGCGTGGTGCAGCCCCAGTGCGCCCTGGTGGCCTTGCAGCGCATCGCGCAGCGACTGCGACGACACCACGCCCAGCAGGCGCTTGCGGCTGTCCAGCACGTAGGCGTGGTCCCGGTCGGAGTCTTCCAGCAGGCGCAGCGCCGCGCGGCAGCCCCGGTCGCCGTGCGAAGACACCATCGTCAGCGCCTGGCGCGCAATGTCGCCGGCCTTGAACACGGCGGCCGCGTCCACGCCGCGCACGAAGCTGCGCACGTAGTCGTTGGCCGGGCTGCGCAAGATTTCGTCAGGCGTGCCCACCTGCACTACCTGGCCGTCTTTCATGATGGCGATGCGGTCGCCGATGCGCATGGCCTCGTCCAGATCGTGCGAGATGAAGACGATGGTGCGGCGCTTGACCTGCTGCAGGCGCAGCAGCTCGGATTGCATCTCGGTGCGGATGATGGGGTCCAGCGCCGAGAAGGCTTCGTCCATCAGCAAGATGGACGGGTCCGCCGCCAGCGCGCGCGCCAGGCCCACGCGTTGCTGCATGCCGCCCGACAGTTCATCCGGGTAGCTGGCGCCCCAGGCGCCCAGGCCCACCTGCTCCAGCGCCGCTTGCGCGGCCTGCTGACGCTGGGAGCGGTCCACGCCGGCCAGCTCCAGCCCGAAGGCGGCGTTGTCCAGCACCGTCATGTGCGGCATCAGCGCAAACGACTGGAACACCATGCTGATGTCCTTGCGCCGCAGGGCGCGCAGTTGGCTGTCGTCCAGCTGGTTGATGTCCTGGCCGTCCACCACGATGCAGCCGCTGGTGGGTTCGATCAGGCGGTTGAGCATGCGCACCAGCGTGGACTTGCCCGAGCCCGACAGGCCCATGACGACGAAGATCTCGCCGGCTTCGATGGTGAAGTGGGCGTCAAACACGCCAATCGCCTGGCCGGTGCGCTCCAGGATTTGCTGCTTGCTCATGCCCTGGCGCACCAGGCGCAGCGCGTCTTGCGGCGCGTCGCCGAAGACCTTGAAGACATGGTCGATGATGATTTGCTTGGCCACGGTGTGGGTCCTTCCTCGGTTGAAACGGGTTGAACTGGCGCCCGCCGCAGCAATGGCGGCAGGCGCGCGAAGGCCAAAGCAGCTGCAAAACCCCGATGCGGCGGCCCGGCGGGGGGCGCGCGCGTCGCCAATCGACGGGCGCGGCCTGCAGGGCCGGGTGGAGGGTGGTCACAAAAGGATGACCAGATCGGCCCGAATGGCACCTGAAGAGGGTGCGCAAGGGCCTGGGTGCGCGGCGCAAGAGGTCTGGCGGAGGACTTGCACGATCACGCGGGTGCCGCGGCGCCGCACGATCGCGGCTGGCACCCTGGGCATCAGGGCTGAAAACTTCGGCCTGGGCACCGGGGCCGCCAGCTGGGGCTGCACACCGGCACAACGATCTGCCCCTGCGCCGTACGGCTACCAAGAACAGATTACCTGCATGGCAGGTTGTAAAACATGCAAAAAGTATAGGGATTCAGTGTTTTTTAGTCAAAACACAGGGTTTTTACTTTGTGCTATAGGGCGAGAAGCTAGCCCCTGGGGCATGTGACTGAGTCAAGCCGGTCTTGATGTTCAAAAATGAAAGCGGCTGGCGCCTGATCCACATGGGTTGCAGCCGCTTTGGGCACAAAAAACCACGGAATGCATGGGCAGTCCGTGGGTGGGCGGCGTGGCGCCAGCGGTTTCAGTGCCTGTTGTCGGATGCGTGCAGCAGTTTGTCTGTCAGCGCAATGGCCAGCGCACTGAGCAAGAAGGTGATGTGGATGATGGTCTGCCACATCAGCACCTTTTCGCTGTAGTTGGCGGCATTGATGAAGGTCTTGAGCAGGTGGATCGAACTGATGCCGATGATCGACAGGCCCAGCTTCACTTTCAGCACCGATGCGTTCACATGGCCCAGCCACTCGGGCTGGTCGGGGTGGCGATCCAGGCCCAGTCGGCTCACGAAGGTCTCGTAGCCGCCGACGATCACCATGATGAGCAGATTGGAGATCATCACCACGTCGATCAGCGCCAGCACCACCAGCATGATCACCGTCTCGTTGAGCGAATGGACTGGCGCATCCGGCTTGTAGCCAATGCCGGTGATCAGCGCCTGCAGCGCGGCCTGGTTGCCAAAGGCGGCCTCCACCAGGTGCCACAGCTCCAGCAGAAAGTGCCAGACATAAACGCCCTGGGCGGCGATCAGGCCCAGGTACAGCGGCAGCTGCAGCCAGCGGCTGGCAAAAATGAGGGAGGGAAGAGCAACTGTGTTCAAAGTCAAGTCATTTTGAGATAGCTCCAGCATGTGGATAACTCACTTGCCAAGGCACGCCGGATTTGAGAACGGCGTTGATGATCGTGAGCACCTTGTGCATACAGGC
>NZ_JBFWLZ010000034.1:0-35397 GCF_050251835.1 Diaphorobacter sp.
CACAGTCTCCGCCACATTAAAAGCCTAAGTGATTGATTCACTTAGGCTTTTTTGTTTCATAGCTTGCTCGACGCGACATCAGGCATTTTGGTGTGGCGCGCATCGACGCCTGTGGTGTGGACTGTGACTGCCACCTTGACTACCAGCGCGGCAGCGCGATCCAGGCGCCGTCGATCTGGCGCACCTGGATGCGGTGGTCAAACACCTGCTCCAGCGCGGCGTGGGTGATGGGGTCGGCGCAGGCGCCCTGGTGTGCCACGCGGCCCTGGGCCATGATCACCAGGTCGTCGGCTTGCAGGGCGATGGACACTTCGTGCAGCACGCTGACCACCGTACCGCCATGCGCCACCAGGGCGCGCACGGTATGCAGCCAGTCGGTCTGGTGCGGCGGATCCAGGTTGGCCAGTGGTTCGTCCATCAGCAGCACCTGCGCCTGCACGGCCAGCGCCCGCGCCAGCAGCACGCGCTGGCGCTCGCCGCCCGACAGTTGCGACAGCGGGCGGTCGCGCCAGTCCCAGGCCTGGGTGGTTTGCAGCGCCTGCTGCACGGCGGCATGGTCGGCGCTGGCGGGCGGCGCCATCCAGCCGCGATGCGGCAGGCGGCCCAGCATGGCCACATCGTAGGCGGGCAGGTCTTCGGCGGCGGCTTCGTTCTGGCCCAGCCAGGCCAGCAGGCGTGCGCGCTCGCGCAGGGGAATATCGGCCAGCGCGTGGCCCAGCAGCTCAACCCGCCCCTGCACACGCGCGTGGCGCAGCAGACCTGCCAGCACCTTGAGCAGCGTGGACTTGCCCGCACCGTTGGGCCCGACCACGCTGGTCCAGCGACCAGCGGTCAGATCCAGGTCAATGCCGCGCAGTATGGAGGCATTTCCGATGTCAGCCTTTATGTTGCGTGCGCTGATAGCTATTTTTTTCATAGCGAACTACCTAGCGCCCGGCGGTGCATGAGCCACAGCAGGTAGCTGCCGCCCAGCACCGCGGTCAGCACGCCTACGGGCAGCTCTTGCGGCGCCACCACCCAGCGCGCCAGGATGTCGGCGGCCAGCAGCAGCACCGCGCCCATCAGGCTGGACAACCAGACATGCCACTGATGCGTGATGCGCGCAATCGATCGCACCAGGTGCGGCGCCGCCAGCCCCACGAAAGCGATAAGCCCTGTGTGGGCCACAGCGGTGCCCGTGGCCAGGGCCAGGGCCAGTACCAGCCCGGCGCGCATGGGCGCGATGGGCAGGCCCAGGCTGGCGGCGGTGGCTTCGCCCAGCATCAGCCCATCGAGCAGGCGCGACAGCGCCCAGGCCGTAGCGGCGCACAGGAGCCAGCCACCGGCCATCAGGGCGCAGGCCTGCCAGCCGACGAAGGCTGAACTGCCCAGGGTGAAGACCTGCAGGGCCTCCAGGATGTGGGGCTGCGCCACTTGAATCAGGTCGCGCGCGGCGCTGAGCACCACGCCCACGATCACCCCCGCCAGCAACAGGCGCAGCGTGTGCTGCACCCCGCGCGCCAGCATCAGCGTGAGCAGCACGGCACCCGCCGCGCCCACAAAGGCCATGCCGGTGACGCCCAGGCGTGCCAGCCAGCCGACCGTGCCGGGCGACACGCCCAGCATGGCCATGGCCACTGCGCCGCCCAGCGCCGCGCCCGATGCGCTGCCCAGCAAATACGGATCAGCCAGCGGGTTGCGAAACAACCCCTGCGCAATGGCACCCGACAGCCCCAGCAGCGCGCCGGCCAGCCACGCGCCCAGCGCGCGCGGCAGGCGGATGTCCCACACGATCTGCTGCGCCAGAGGGTCGCTGCCGATGTTCAGCAGGCTGTCAAACCCGGTACTGCCCACACTGACGCCCAGCAGCCACAGCGCCACGCTGACAGCCAGCAGACACAGCCCCAGCCAGCGCGCGCGGCGACTACCGGCGTCGGGAGGTGCAGCGTTGACGGGGGTGGCGGGCATGGCAAGCAGGGTGGGCGCTTCGATGGACGGCGTGTTGATCGGCTGCGTGATGATGGGCAATGCCGTGGCGGGCCGGGGTAGCGGCGCGCTCATTCGTACTGCAGCGACAAGCACTGCGCCATGATGCGCGCGGCCTCGGCCATGCGCGGGCCAGGGCGCACCAGCACGTCTGCGTGGTCGGGGCCGAACTCACACACGCGCCCCGTCTTGACAGCCGTCAGATGGTTCCACCCCGGGTATCGGGCCACGGCCTGCATGCTGCGGTTGGCCACCATCAGCACGTCGGGCTGCGCGCGCAGCACAAATTCGGGGTTCAGGCGCGGAAAGGGGCCCAACTCTGGCGGAACCACGTTGCGCGCGCCCAAGCGTGCCAGGGTCTCGCCGATGAAGGATTCAGCCCCGGCAGCGTAAGGCCCGCGACTGACCTCAAAAAAAACACGCACCCCCCGTGCGCGTGGCGGCAACGACTGCGCGGCGGCCTGCACGGCTGCGTCGATCACGCGCCACACGCGCTGCGCGCCCTGCTCGGGCGGCACGGCCAGCAGCACACCTAGCACGCCCAGCACGCGGCGCACATCCGAATGGGTTTTATGCTCCAGCGCAACCACCGGTATGCCCAGCGCCTCCAGCCGGTCGCTGACGCGGGTGCTGACCGACATCAGCACCACATCGGGGCGCAGGGCTGCGATGGCCTCGATGTTCGGATCCAGCCCGCCGCCCACCTGGGGCAGGCGCTGCACAGGCGCGGGCCAGTTGGAGTAGCGGTCCACCCCCACCAGGCGCTCGCAGCGCTGAAGCTCGCACACGCTCTCGGTCAGGGACGGCAGCAGGCTGACCACGCGCTGCGGCGGCTGGGCGAACTGCAGCACGCGGCCGCGGTCGTCGGTGATGGTCAAGGCCTGCGCGGCACCAAGACCGGGCGCCAGTCCCAGCAGCAAAGCCGCCACAAGTGCGGCTGCCCGCTGCGGCCCGAGCCAGAGAAAGAACAAGGCAAATGGCAAAGACGGGCGCATCACAACACATCCTTCGAGGTAAGCGGCATTCCCTTCACGGCCACTGGCGTGACGGGCCGACAGGCAGCGGCTCATCGGGTTGATAAAACTTGCGGCAGCAACGACCCAGGCCTACGCCTACCGTACGGGCTGGAGCCAACCATCGCGCCCATGCTGCGGCCCGCACGGTGGCGCGCCAGCGACATGGCGGGGTGCGCCTTGCCGCGTGGCCGCCCGCCCGGAACCGGCTTGCCGTGGGCAATGGGCATCGGCGGGCTCATGGCGTTGCCCAAGCTGGCCGCTTTACTGTGGCGTCCACTTCAGGCCCACGTAGAACGTGCGCCCGCCGGTGGCATAGGTGCGCGCCGTCTGGTAGTCCTTGTCGGCCAGATTGTCCAGCCGCGCCAGCAGCGTGACGCCTTGGCCCACGCGGGTGCTGGCGTACAGGTTGACGACGGTGTAGCCACCCAGCACGTTGGTGTTGGCACTGTCGTCATAGCGGCGCGCGGAGGCCGTGAGGTCACCCCCCAGCGTCCAGCCGGCAACGGTGGTGTCTGCGCCCAGCGTGGCGTAGCGCTTGGCGCGGCGCGCCAGTTGCTTGCCGGTGTTCAGGTCGCGCGGGTCTTGCCAGTCGATCGATCCGCGCAGCGAAACGCCCGCCACGCGGTGTGCCGCCGACAGCGTCACGCCTTCGTATTCGGCGCGGCCCACGTTCTCGTAGCAGCCGAACGCGGAGGCGCAGGGCCCGGCAGCGCCGAAGTTGATGAGGTTGCTGACCCGGTTGCGATAGACCACCAGGCCCGCGCTGCTGGCGCCCTGCGTCCAGCGCGCGCCAAGCTCCACGTTGCGGCCTTTTTCGGGCTGCAGCGCGGGCGAGCCGTATTCGCTGAAACGCTGGTAAAGCGTTGGGGCGCGGAAGGCCGTCCCGCCAGCGGCCGTCAGGCGCCATTGCGGCGTGAGCGCATAGCCGTAGGACAGGCTGCCGGTGCTTTTGCCACCAAACTCGCTGTCGTCGTCGTAGCGCAGGTTGGCCTGCAACGCATGCGCGCCGTGGTTCAGGCCATAGCCCAGGGCCAGCGCGTTCTGCGAGCGGTCTCGCTTGAGGTCGCCAGAGTAGGCAGTGGCGGGGTTGTGCAATTCGTCCTCGCGGCGCTCGAGTGCTGCGGTGAACAGATGTGCGCCCAGGCGCCATTGGTTTTGCAGCAGATAGTTGCGCAGCGTGGTCTCGGTCATGTAGAAGCTGGGGGTGCTGCTGTACTTGCTGCCCGACTGCGTGACCTGCAGGCGCGTGCTGTACATGTCGCTCCACTGGGCCAGCCATGCCAGGCTGGCAGCGCGCAGCTGGTGGTGGTTGCGGTCGTCGTCCGTCTTGCTGCCGTCGTACTGCGAGTTGAGGTTGCTGGCCAGCAGCGTGCCCTCGATGCGCTGGCCCTGGTCGATCTGCAGGCCCAGCCTGGCGTTGGCCGAGGTGCGGCGGTAGCCGTCGTCGTCAGGATTGTTGCCGGCGCCGGGGCGGGCATTGAAGCCGTCGGCACGCTCGTGCGCCACGCCCAGCGAATAGTCCACCTGGTTCGTGCCACCGCTCACGCCCGCCTGCGCGGTGCGTGTGCCCTGGCTGCCGACCCCCACGCCAACGTAGGGCGAGAGCGCGCCCTCGCCCTTCTTGGTGAAAAGCTGAATCACACCGCCCATGGCGTCCGAGCCATACACGGCGGCAGCCGGGCCGCGCACCACTTCGATACGTTCGATCTGGGACAGCGGAATCTGCTCCCAGACCACGCCACCGGTGGACTGCGAGTCCAGCCGCACGCCATCCAGGTACACGGCGGTGAAGCGCTGCTCTGCGCCGCGCAGGTACACGCTGCCAACGCCGCCCTGGCCGCCGTTGCGCGAGACCTGCACGCCGGGCAGGCGCGAGAGCACGTCAATCACACCCGTGGCGCCGCTGGACTCGATGGTTTCACGATCCACGATGGACACATCGGCCACCAGGTCGGCCAGCGGGCGGGCCACGCGCGTGGCGGTGACGACGGTTTCGCGCAGCTGGGGCTCGGTTGCGGCCTGCGCCAGCAGGGTCTGGGCCGCAGCCGGCGTGATGGCGCCAAGCGCCAGGGACAGCGCAGCCAGGCGCGCAAAAGCAGAAGGTGCGTCAGGGCGCACGGTGGACGAACGGAAAATTGTCATGCTGTACAAAGGAAAAGATCGCCTCGGCCGACCTCCCCGTCAGCACTTGGGCATCACGGCACCACAGCCCCCCCGAGGAGGGCACGCAGAACCACCTTGTTGGCCGGTATCCGGGCTGGCGGAACGCCCTCCATCGCCTTCCCACGCGCTTGTTCAAGGCGCACAGTGGCTTGTGAATGGAGGGGGAATCGGGGTGCGACTCATCCGCTGACCGTTGCGGGGGCAGCGCAGGCTCAAAGCGCGCTCCATGGCGGAGGGCTCCTCCCTGCTTCCCGTTGAACTGCAGCCTGTGAACCACGCTGCGAGCACCAACGGCGCAATTTTACGGCCGTTCGCACGCCGTTCCCTACAATCGGTAGCGTATGGCTCACCCCTCCTATCTCGACCAGCTCACCGAACGCGTCGAACAGCTGCTGCTTCGTCATGCGCAGCTGCAGCGCACCAACACCCAGCTTGCACAACAGGTTACCGAGCTCACACAAGAGCGCGACTCACTTAAATTGCGTCTGCAGGCGGCCCGCGCCCGCGTGGACGCATTGCTCGATCGCCTGCCCGCCCCGCCTGCGCCAGAACCTGCCCCCCCCAGCCCGCCCGAAACGAAAGACGCGCCATGAAGCAGATCGAAGTCCAGATCCTTCAGCAAAGCTACCTGCTGGCCTGCCCTGAGGGCCAGGAATCCCGGCTGCTAGAAGCCGTTGAGCGTGTGGATACTGCCATGACGCGCATCCGCGATGCCGGCAAGGTACGGGCACGCGAGCGCATCGCGGTGCTGGCCGCACTCAATCTGGCCTTTGAGATTGCCGACCGGGAAGCCGCAGACCTGGCCGCCACTGCACAGCGGCGCAATGCACCTGCGCCGGCCGCGCCACAAGACCTGGACACGCCCGCCGCAGCAGACGAGCAACGCATCCAGCAGCTGTTGTTGCGGCTGGACGAGGCACTCGACAGCCAAGGACAGCTTCTGTAAGCCATCGGCCAGGCACACGCCCGAAACTGCGCAGCCCGGTACAATGAAGCCGTCTGCGGTACTGCCGGGCTTTATATTTCCTTGAACCAATGCTCATTGAGCCCGGGCTTGGTACATTGCCCGGTGAGCGTGATCATCTCGCGTCAGATGAACCCAACGCCTGGCTGCCCTCGCCCACCTGAACCCCCGGTTCAGGATGCCGGTTCGGTGGTATTCGCAGACACCTTTTTTGCGGCCTGCCCACTGCCGGCATGCCGCATGGCCTTAAAGGCTCACCGGCGCCGCATGATTTGCTGCCAATGCGAGCAACTGGTCGGACTGCACTGCTGGCGCACACAGAAACCCCTGGTAACTGTCACAGCCCATCTGCTTCAAAAGCAGGCTCTGGGCGTGCGTCTCCACCCCTTCTGCCACCACGCCGATGCGCAGCGCCCGGCCCATGCTGACAATGGCTCGCACAATGGCGCAGTCGCCCTCGCCGTGCGGCAGCCCATCCACGAATGATTTGTCGATCTTGAGCCGGTGAATGACCAGCTTTTTGAGATAGGCCAGACTTGAATAGCCGGTGCCGAAGTCGTCAATGGACAGCCGCAGCCCCCGATCCGCCAGGGCGGCAAGCACCTGCTGCATTTCATGGGCCTCCTGCAGTAGCACGGATTCGGTCAGCTCCAGCTCCAACAGGTGCGCGGGCAAGCCGTATTTGTGCAGCAGTCCGGTGATGCGATCCACGAAACCCGCCTGCCGGAACTCCAGCGCAGAAACGTTGACGGAGACCGCCAGGCTATGGCCCCTGCGCCTCCAGTCGGCGGCCTCCTTCACTGCCTGCTCCATCACCCAGGCTCCCAGCGTGACGATGTAGCCTGATTCCTCGGCCAGCGGAACAAAGGTGCCTGGCGACACTGCACCCAGGTGCGGGTCGGTCCATCGCGCCAGCGCTTCGGCGCCGACGATGCGCCCGGTCGTCATGTCCACCTGCGGCTGGTAATGCACCGCCATGTGCCCTTGGCCGAGCGCATGGCGCATGGCGTGCTCCATCTTGATGCGCGGCAGCAAGTTGGCGCTCATCTGGGGTTGGTAAAAACCAAAGTTGCCGCGGCCGCGCTCCTTGACCCGGTACATGGCCATATCGGCCTGTTTGATGAGGTCATCAAGTTGCTCGGCATCCTGTGGATAAAGGGACACACCGATGCTGCACTGAATGGTGAAATCCATGTCATCAAGCACGAAGGGGCGCAGCATTTCATCGAGCACGCGCCGAGCCACCGATTCGGCAACCGCGGCATCGGCGCGGTGCAGATAGATGACGAATTCGTCTCCGCCCAGGCGGTAAAGCGCGTCCGATTGGCGCAAGATGTCCTGCAGCCGCTGCGCCACCAGCTTGAGCACGCGATCACCAAAGGGATGGCCCAGCGAGTCGTTGACCAGCTTGAAGCGGTCAAGATCCAGGAACAGGATGGCAAACCCCTGCCCATGGCTGCGAGCCGCATCAATGGCCTGAGCAAGCGTCCGGTTCAAGAGCAGCCGGTTGGGCAACCCGGTCAGGGCATCGTTGTAGGCGAGCTCCTCAATGCGCTTTTGCGCTGCCCGCTGCGACGTGAGGTCGCGCATGAAACCGATGGTCTGCACAGTGACGCCGCTGTCGTCGCTGAGAGCCACCCAAGAAAGCTGTACGGGGCACTGCTTTGCGTCGCGCTGCAGCAGTGACAGCTCGCCCTCCCAGAAGCCCTCTTGCGCCCAGGCCCTGCGCACCTCGGCCATGAAGACGTCGCTGCCGTGCTCATGCGCAAACAGCGATGCGGCCTGCAGACCGGCGACTACCGCCGTGGTTACCCCCAGCAACTGCTCACAACCCGGGTTGATGCGCACCACCGCATGGCGCTCGTCGGCAATGAAAATAGCGTCCAGGCTGGACTCGAACACCCTCGCCGCCAGGCGCAAGCCAGCCTGAATCTCTGCCTGACGGGAAATGTCACGATACGAGTACACCCGCCCGGCAGGTCGTCCCTGGATCAGTTGCGGCACCGACCGCTGCTCTACCGTCATGCCGTTGCGCAGATGCAGGATGTCAGTGGTTGCATGCATGGGCTCCTGGGCAATCGCGGTCATGCGGGCGCGATATGCGCCGCTATCGTGCAGCTGGGCCTGCATGTGGGCCCATATCGCGGCATCGTCGCGTTGCAGCAGCAGTTCGGGCGGCAGCTGCCAGATCTGCGCCAGGCGTTGATTGAAGGCGCGCACTTTGCCGTGCAAATCGCAGGTCAGCACACCGTCGGCCGCCGAATCGAGGGTGGCGCGCAACTCTGCCAGCAGGGCTTCGAGCTCGCGCCGGGATGCCTCTTGCTCGGTGCGGTCACTCATGGTCAGCAGCAGAACCTGCGGACTTTCAGGCGCGCCAGCCACTGCGGGAACGCAACGCACCCGGCGATCGACCAGCACCAGCGCATCACGGCGTTGGTTACGCACCGTGGTGTGTGAATGGATGCCCGCCGCGATTTCCTGGGCGCTCTGGCTCCAGAACACAAGGTCTTCGGGCGTCGCGGCCAACTCTTGAACCGGCATGCCCTGCATGTCCCCAATGTCCCTGCCCACCAAGCGCGCAGCTGCCTCGTTGGCGCAAATCACCTGCAGTGTCTGCGGGTTCACCAGCCAGGCCGCCAGATCGAGCCCCTGCCACACCGCATCAAAACACTGCGCGGGCAACATCACAACGAATCCTTGGCTACTTGAGGGCTTGCCGCCCTCTCAAAAAAATAGCTGATACGCGGCTGGGGCATCAGAAAGTCCAGCACATTACGCGGCAATTGCGCCGGCCTGAGGCTGCGGCGAATGCCCGGCGCGGCACTGTGCGTCAAGTTCAGCAAGGGCACGTGCGCGCGCGACGCCCCCGCCTGGTAGGGCAGAACCAGGGGGCGCAGGGGGCGTTCCGCATCCACCAGAACCACTAGTGCGAAGCGTCCATCGACCAACTGGACCAGCGATCCCGGCGGATAAACGCCCATCATGCGAATGAAGGTTTTCAACACAGTGGCGTCGAAGCAGTCGGACTGCACGGCAAAGAGTCTTGAAATGGCCTCATGCGGCGTCAGAGCCTGGGCGCCATGCAGCGGGTCGCACAAACGGTCATAACGATTGACCAACGCCAGAATCTGTCCATAGCGGCTGATGTCGTCGCCGCAAAGGTGCAGCGGAAAGCCGCTGCCGTCCACCATCTCGTGATGCTGGGCCAGCGCAATCAGAATGTCACTGCACAGCTTCATACGCTCACCCAGCTCCACTGACAGGCCCACATGGCCGTGGTAACGCTGCATGTCTGCAGAGGTGAGCAAAGCGCCGGGCTCGGCGAGGTGCGCGGGCAGCTGGGTTTTGCCCATGTCATGGAGCAGTGCTGCTACCCCAAGGTCTTTCAAGGCTTGATCCCCCATGCCAAGCGCACGCCCCAGCAGCAGCGCCAAAACCGCGACATTGACCGCATGAACGGCAGATCGCTCACCAAAATTTTCAGACAGCAGGCGAACCGCATGCGTGCCCTGCGCATGCAACTCATCGACAAAGACACCGATCAGAGACTCCACCTGCTCGCGCGCTACCAGTGGCGCGGTTTGGAGCGCACCGCACACTTGGGAATAAATGACTGTGGCTTGCCGAAAACGTTGGCTGCCGTGCCGCTCTGCCAGGTTGGCGCAAACATCGGCAAGCGTCTCGGCCACGGGCCGCGCGGTGTCTGCACAAGCGCCAGTAAAGACGCCAGCCGGGGGCGCGGCAGCGACCTGCGCGTCAGGCGGCTGCTCGGATGCGGTTGATGCTGAAGAGGTATCAGCCAAGAACGCGCTTTTACCGGGGACGTAGCGCACGTTTTTCACCCCGATTTCGCGCAGCACACGAATCTGCTCTTGCGATGACACCCGGAATTTGCTCGTGGGAAACGGGTGCTTGATCCAGCTGACTTCAAGCTGAATGAACATACCCACGCGGAGCGCGTCGATATCGATGACTACGGTGTGATTCACTTCAGCGGGCATGAACGGCGAGCCTTCAGACTCCTTGGGTCTGAAGCATTATCAACAGTTGCCGAGTTCGCCTGCATGATCGTTAGACCGGAATGCACTTGCCTGATGCGCCGTGCATACACTTTCAGGGCAAACACCAAGGCGCCAACTGCCCGTGGACGACATCCATCCACAAGGCCCAGGCACCCAGGATGAGGAGCACCAGACCAGCCAGCCGGGTTCCCCAGGTGCCGCTGGCGCCATTGATGCGCTGTCGCAACCGTGCCCACACCCAGGGCCCGGTCACCAGCCAGATACCGCTGCCCACACCAAATACGACCATGCAAAGCGCACCGCGCAGCACACTGCCGCTCAAGGCCGCGGTAAGTAGCGCCGTGTAGAGCAAACCACAGGGCAGCAGGGCCCATGCGAATCCTGTTGCAAGCAGACCACCAGGCCGAGACACCAGCACCCGTACCCTTGCCCAGACGGAGCGCCCGGCATTCTCCAGCCACGCTGGCTGACGAACCAGCAGCATCATCGACAAGCCCCAGGCAAGGATGAGCACATGCAGCATGGTCCAGACCGGACGCAGTGCGGCGCTGCCCTGGCTGAGCCACGCCAACTGCTCCATGGCAAATGCCGCCAAGGCGCCGGCCGCCCCGTAGCCGGCCAGGCGCCCCAGGTGAAATACGAAGGTCCGTTGCACCGCCCTGCCACGGGGCATCCATTGCATCGCCTGCAACGCACTGCCAGCAGGCGCATCACCAAGGCGGGTCAAACCGGCGCATGGCGCGGCGCACATGGCCAGGCAATGGGTGCCGCCCATCAGGCCCATCAGGAAAACCGTTGAAAGAAATGCAGGAAACATGGATTAGATGATGCGCGAGAAACGTGCCCGGTTGCGGTCTGCCTGCAGATACCTGTCGAACACCATTGCCACACCTCGCACGAAATACCAACCCAGCTCGGTGACTTGAACGCCCTCCCTGTCGATGTTCACAAGCCCTTGCGCCTGCATCTCCTGGAGCTGCTGTAACTCCGGTTCAAAATAGCTGCGAAAGTCAATGAGCCAGGATTGCTCCAGGGGTTCAAAGAGAAGCTCCCCCTGACACATCAGCGCCATGATGACCGCCCGGCGCACCAGATCGTCCCTGGTCAGCGCAAGGCCACGGGCCACGGGCAAGTGACCGTGATCGATTGCGTCGTAGTAGTCGTCAATCGTCTTGACGTTTTGGCTATAGGTGGCACCTACCCGTCCGATGGCAGACACCCCCAGTCCAATGAGATCGCAATCCGGCTGCGTGCTGTATCCCTGAAAATTGCGGTGCAAACGCCCCAGTCGCTTGGCGACCCCCAGGGCATCGCCTGGCAACGCAAAGTGATCCATCCCCACGTAAACGTAGCCTGCGTCCATGAAGACCTGAATCGAATTGGCAAGCATCGACAACTTGGCCGAGGCCATGGGCAGTTCGGCGGTGATGATACGGCGCTGCGCCTTGAAGCGTTCCGGCAGGTGGGCGTAAGCGTAGAGAGCGATACGGTCTGGACGCAATTGACTCACCCGCTCCAATGTCCGCCCGAAGGACTCGGGCGTTTGTCGCGGCAGCCCGTAAATCAAGTCCACGTTGACGGATTCGAACCCCAGCCTGCGGGCGCTCTCCACCAGTCCGAACACCTTGTCGGCCGGCTGGATGCGGTGAACGGCCTTCTGCACCTCGGGGTCGAAATCCTGCACACCAAAGCTGAGCCTGTTGAAGCCCAGCTGCGCAAGAAAGGCCAGTCGCTGCTCGTCCACGGTTCTGGGGTCCACTTCGATGGAGTACTCCCCGCCCGGAACCAGCACAAAGTTGCGCCGCAGCATGCCCATCAATTCGCTCAAGCCTTCGTCGGACAGGAAGGTGGGCGTCCCCCCGCCAAAGTGCAGCTGACTGACATGCTGCCCCACACCAAAGTGGGCGGTATGCAGGTCGATCTCGCGACTCAAGTAACGCAGATAGACCTCGGCCCGTTCCGGGTGCCGGGTGATGATCTTGTTGCAGGCGCAGTAGTAGCAAAGCGATTCACAAAATGGAATGTGAACGTAGAGCGAGAGCGGCAAGGCCTTGCCCACAGACCCCACGCGACGCTGCTGAAGCGCCAGGATGTACTCCTTCTCGCCAAACGCCTCCACAAAACGGTCTGCCGTCGGGTAAGAGGTATATCGCGGCCCTGGAACGTCAAAACGACGCAAGAGCTCAGTAGTGACTAAAGTCATGGCAGGATTCCTTGCATTAATGGGTCACTGTGCCGTAGAGTCCCCATGGCGTCCTTGACGGTGGTCAAGCACTCCAGAAGTCCATATGACGACAATCCGACTTTGACTAAAGTCTTCCAATGATCTGTAGCCTCTTGCATCCTCCTGATGCACCAGTGCAGACAGATGGCCAAAACAGGGGTTCCATGCACAACAACCTGCAATCCATCAAAGTTGCCTGCTCAAATTGCAACTTGCGCGAGCTATGCATGCCCGTGAGAGTGGATGATCAACAACTGAAACGTATCGATGACATCGTGGCGGTGCGACGCAAGGTCAAGCGCGGCGGCACGTTGTTTCGCAACGGCGAGCCGTTCACGTCCCTCTTTGCCATTCGCACCGGTTTTTTCAAAACCTGCGTGGCCACTGAAGATGGCCGCGATCAGGTCACCGGCTTTCAAATGGCGGGTGAAATCATCGGACTGGATGGCATCGTGAACGACCATCACACCTGCGATGCCGTTGCCTTGGAGGATGCCGAAGTTTGCGTCATGCCCTTCGATCGCATCGAAGAACTGTCTCGTGAAGTGACGGCGCTGCAGAACCACGTCCACAAGATCATGAGCCGGGAGATCGTGCGCGAGCATGGCGTCATGCTGCTGCTGGGCAGCATGCGCGCGGAGGAGCGTCTGGCGGCGTTTTTGTTAAACCTCGTTCAGCGTCTGCATGCGCGCGGGTTCTCTCAATCAGAACTGGTGCTACGCATGACACGCGAAGAGATTGGCAGCTACCTTGGCCTGAAGCTCGAAACCGTCAGCCGGACTTTCTCCAAATTCGCAGAAGAAGAGATCGTTGAGGTCAAGCAGCGCCACGTTCGCATCATGAATACCGATGCACTCAAGCGCATCGTGAACAGCCAGCAAGCCTGTCACTGAAGTCCGACGCAGCAGCGCGATCATCGGCAGGCGCCAGACTTTGGCTGCCTGCTGTGACCGCCCAGCACTTGTCACAAAACGAATTTGGCGCAATCAAGCGGGCGTTCGCCTTCTGGCACCGGACAGCGGTTGACTTCGAAGGGCGACATTGACAGCAAGGTGGTGAGCGCACTCGACGCCATGATGACCACCCAGAACACAAAAAAAGCAACGGTGTAGACACCTTGCCGCGAGAGGCTCACTGGCTGGTCAAACCATTGCAGAGCCTCTGGGTCAACAAAAGCGAACACCGCCATTTCCATGATTCCAGCCATGAGAAACGCGGGCCAGGCGATCCACATCAGTCGTTGCGTCCACATAGCGCACCTCCTTCGTATGACCACAGCCTAGCACTCTGCCCTTTGCAAGCAATGGGTAGTCACCCCATGATTACCCTCTGTGGAAGGCCACTTTTTTCATTCACCGGGGGTGATCCTGCGGCGGGGTCGCAGCGTGGTTGCGCCCTTTCATTGCAGGCGTCATAGCAGCGTCCTGGTTGTTTAACGTTTTGTTAATGTCCAGGCCGCGCTGGTAATAGTCTTCCGCGACGACTGGATCGGGCCGGGAGAGCGCAAGCCAAAGCGTGACAAATCCCGCAACGACGACGATCACCGGCCCGGAAATCACTAGCCATACATAACCGTGCTTCCACCAGGGTTGAGTCTCGTGCACCGCCTTGGTCAATGAGTTTGTAGACATTGCTATGAGCTCCCCACCCCTCTAGGGGGCATTTCAAAATACTGTTGAACCAGCCCCGATGCACCCAATTCAGCGCGGCACCAGAAAAACCGACTTTTCAGCTACCTGCGCTTTGTCGCCCTGGGCCTGAACATCAAAATACACAACGTGAGATCCTGGTGCGGCAGATCCATAAGGTATCTGCAACCGCACGGCCACCCAACGCGCCTCCGCAGGTCCAATATCCACGACAGAGTCCGACGCCACCTCCAGCCCATCCAGGCCCCTCACACTGATGACATAGCGCTGCGGCCCCTCTGTGGCATTCATGATTTGCAGGCGGTAAACATTCTCCAGTTTGCCTCCAGCCACGATGCGCGAAAGTGCTGCACGATCACGAACCACGTCCACCTTGAGCGGCGCCCGAACCACCAGACTTGCCAGCATGCCGACACACAGCGCAACCAGCACGGCGGTATATATCAGCACACGGGGACGCAGCACGCGCCTGAGCATCTGCGACTGAGTCCAATGATTCTTGACGCCATTTTGAGTAGAAAAGCGAATCAGCCCTCGCGGGTATTTCATCTTGTCCATCACAGTGTCACAGGCATCAACACACAACCCACAACCAATGCATTCGTATTGCAAGCCGTTGCGGATATCGATACCCGTGGGGCACACCTGTACGCACAGCGTGCAGTCAATGCAGTCGCCCATGCCCTTGGCCTTGTAATCAAGACTCTTGACACGCGGACCGCGGGGCTCCCCACGCTCAGGGTCATAGGTAACAATCAACGTGTCCTTGTCGAACATTGCGCTCTGGAAACGCGCATATGGACACATATATTTACAGACCTGCTCACGCAAATAGCCCGCATTACCATAGGTTGCAAACCCATAGAAAAACACCCAAAAAATCTGCCAAGTGCCTTGCAAGGCGAGTAGTTCACTGCCCAATTCGCGAATAGGCACAAAATAGCCGACAAAAGTAAATCCTGTCCAGAAAGCTACAGCAACCCAAACCAGTTGCTTCAGTGCTTTTTTCCAGATTTTCTCGAAAGTCCAAACCCCATTATCCAGGCGCATACGCGCGCTACGGTCACCCTCAATCTTGTGTTCAATCCACATGAATATCTCGGTGTAAACCGTCTGCGGACAGGTGAACCCACACCACAGCCGCCCTGCAACGGCCGTGAACAAGAAAAGCGATAAAGCCGAGATGATGAGCAGACCCGTAAGATAGATGAAGTCTTGCGGGTACAGAACCAACCCGAAAATATAGAAACGCCGTGCTCCCAGATCGAACAGCACCATCTGACGCTGCCCCCACTCGAACCACGGCAATCCATAGAAAACCAGTTGGGTCACAAACACCATCACCCAACGCCAGCGGGCAAACAACCCACTTATGGAACGGGGATAAATCTTTTTTTGCGCCTCGTAGAGTGAAATAACCTCTGTCTGACTGCTGTCGGCCGGCGCAGGGTTAATGGGAATCACCTTACGGGGCTGACCTTCGGCTGGCTTCATGATGGGGTCTCTAGGGGAAATTCAGCTTCCAACAAACAAAAAAGCCGGCACCCTCGCAAGAGCCACCGGCTGCTGATCGTGCATCAGCGCGTTGCGTCGGACTTGCGAGACAAGCCCCAGACATAAGCAGTCAGCACATTGATTTGCGCATCCGTGAGCTTGCCCGCCTGTGCAGGCATTTCGTTGGTTTTACCGACATTGATCATAGCCGTGATAGCCGCCTCGCCCCAGCCATGCAACCAGATGTCATCGGTCAGGTTGGGAGCGCCCAAGGCGAAGTTACCCTTGCCATCCATGCCGTGGCATGCCGCGCAAGCGGTGAACTTGGACTTGCCCAGCGATGCCTTCAGGGAGTCGTGCGGACTGCCCGACAGGCTCAGCACATAGTGCGCCAGGTTACGCACATCCTCTGGCGAGCCCACGGCCGCTGCCATGGGCGGCATCACGCCCACACGCCCTTCGACGAGGGTCTTGTGGATTTGCTCCGGGGCACCGCCATGCAGCCAGTCCCCATCGGCCAAGTTGGGAAAGCCCTTGCTGCCGCGCGCATCCGATCCATGACACTGCGCACAGTTATTCATGAACAGGCGCTCGCCAATGGCTATGGCAGCCGGGTCGGCAGCGAGCTCTTCGGTCTTCATGGAGCTAAACCGGGCATACAGTGGCTGCAACTCTGCCGTAGCTTTGTCAACCTCAGCCTGGTATTCGCCAAGCTGCGTCCACCCCAAACTGCCCTTGTAGGCACCCAGACCGGGATATGCCGCCAGGTAGCCCGCGCCGAATAGCAAAGTGATGACGAATAGCCACATCCACCAGCGCGGCATGGGGTTATTCATTTCAGTCAGGTCTTCGTCCCAGACGTGCCCGGTGGTGTTGTCTGCCGTGGACTCGACCTTCTTGCGCGAAGTGAGCCATAGCAACAGACCGCAGCCGACGATACCGACGATGGTGATTGCGGCTACGTAAATAGACCAGAAGTTACTGGTGAAATCGCTCATGGTTATCTCTTTTCTTGTGGGAAGGTTTTCAGTCCTCGGCGAAAGGCAGTTGCGCTGCCTCCTCAAACCGGGCCTGGTTTCGGCGCATGAATGCCCACACCCAGATACCCACGAAACACGCCAGCGACGCCAGCGTGGCCACGATACGCATGGTGGTGATGTCCATAGCCATTCCTCCTTATCTGAGCGCGCGGCCCAGCACTTGCAGATAGGCGATCACTGCGTCCATCTCTGTCTTGCCCTTGACCTGCTCAGCCGCACCGGCGATCTCTTCGTCCGTGTAAGGAACACCCACCGTGCGCAGCGCCTTCATGCGCGGCGCGACGATGGACGGATCGATCGTGTTTTTCTCAAGCCACGGGTAAGCAGGCATGTTGGACTCGGGCACCACGTCACGCGGGTTGTTCAGGTGGATGCGATGCCATTCGTCACTGTACTTGCCGCCCACGCGGTGCAGGTCCGGACCCGTGCGCTTGGAGCCCCACTGGAAGGGGTGGTCATAGACGAACTCACCTGCCACCGAATAGTGGCCATAGCGCAGCGTCTCGGCGCGGAAGGGGCGAATCATCTGCGAGTGGCAGTTGTAGCAACCCTCGCGCAAATAGACATCCCGACCGATGAGTTGCACAGCGGTGTAGGGCTTCACGCCCTGCACTGCCTCGGTGGTGGACTTCTGGAAGAACAGGGGAACAATTTCCACCAGACCGCCCACCGCCACCACCAGCAGGATCAGCACAATCATGAGGAAGTTGCTGGTTTCGATCTTCTCGTGCGAAAAACCCGAGGATGCGTTCTTTTGCGTATTTGACATGAGATTGGTTCCTCGATCCTCAGGCGTGTGCAGCGTTCACGGCCGGAATGGCTACCTTGACAGAGCGACCGGAAATCGCCGTCATCCACACGTTCCAGGCCATGACCAACATGCCGCCCAGGTAGAGCAGACCACCACCGAAACGGATGGCGTAGAACGGGTAAGTTGCCTTGACGCCTTCGACGAAGGTGTAGGTCAGCGTGCCATCGGGGTTGACGGCGCGCCACATCAGACCCTGCATGACGCCCGCAATCCACATGGCGGCGATGTAGAGCACGATGCCGATCGTGGCCATCCAGAAGTGCAGCTCGATCGCCTTGATGGAATGCATTTTGTCCTTGCCAAAAAGGCGCGGCACCAGGTAGTACAACGACCCCATGGTGATCAAGCCCACCCAGCCCAGGGCGCCAGAGTGCACGTGGCCCACGGTCCAGTCGGTGTAGTGCGACAGGGCATTGACGGTCTTGATCGACATCATCGGGCCCTCGAACGTGGACATGCCATAGAACGACAGAGACACGATCAGAAAGCGCAGGATGGGGTCGTCACGCAGTTTGTGCCAGGCACCCGACAGCGTCATGATGCCGTTGATCATGCCGCCCCAGCTGGGAGCCAGAAGAATCAGCGAGAACACCATGCCCACGGACTGCGTCCAGTCGGGCAGCGCGGTGTAGTGCAGGTGGTGCGGGCCAGCCCACATGTAGGTAAAGATCAGCGCCCAGAAGTGCACGATGGACAGACGGTAGCTGTACACCGGGCGTCCAGCCTGCTTGGGGATGAAGTAGTACATCATGCCCAGGAAGCCAGTGGTGAGGTAAAAGCCTACGGCGTTGTGGCCGTACCACCATTGCACCATGGCATCTTGCACGCCAGCGTAGGCAGAGTAGCTCTTCATGAAGCCCGCGGGAATGGCAGCACTGTTGACGATGTGCAGCAGGGCCACCGCGATGATGAAGGCACCAAAGAACCAGTTGGCCACGTAGATGTGCCTGACCTTGCGCGTGCCGATCGTGCCGAAGAACACGATGGCATAGGACACCCACACGGCGGCGATCAGGATGTCAATCGGCCATTCCAGCTCGGCATACTCTTTGCCGGAGGTATAGCCCAGCGGCAGGCTGATGGCTGCAGCCACGATCACCAGCTGCCAGCCCCAGAACGTGAAGGCCGCCAGTTTGGGCAGAAACAAACGGGTCTGGCATGTGCGCTGAACCACGTAGTAGCTGGTCGCGAACAAGCCGCAGCCGCCGAAGGCAAAAATCACCGCATTGGTGTGCAGCGGACGCAAGCGCCCGTAGCTCAGCCAGGGAATGCCGAAGTTGAGCTCCGGCCATGTCAACTGCGCGGCGATGAACACGCCCACCAGCATCCCGACCACCCCCCACACGACGGCCATGATGGTGAATTGACGCACGACTGTGTCGTCGTAGTGCGCAACTTTTATTTGTGAAGACTCCATCGGTTACCTCATTGATATGCAAGAAAAAGTTTCAACCGGATTCGCATTATGGTTATTGATAGATATCAATCACTTTTAAGAATGCGCTCCCCCTCTTGTTCTACGTCCTCAAACTGGCCACGGTAGACCGCCCACCACAGCCCCGCCAGCACGAACAGCACCAGCACCACCGACAGCGGAATCAGCAGGTAAAGAATATCCATCTCAAGCCATCTCCACAGGCAGATTTGCCGGTCGCTGCGGTCCGGATAACGGCGTCTCCCCGGCGCTGTCATCTACGGAATGCGGCATGCGCGCCAGTCGCGCTGCGTTGGCCACGACCAGCAGCGAACTCAAGGCCATGCCCAGTCCGGCCAGCCAGGCGGGCATGTAGCCGGCAATTGCCAACGGCACACACAACGCGTTGTAACCAGCCGCCCACCATAAGTTCTGGCGCACGATCCGCATGGTGTTGCGCGCCAGCGTCAGGGTGTGCAGCACCGGGGTGAGATTCTCACCCATGACGACGAAGTCAGAGCGCGATTGAGCCAAAGGAACCGCACGACCGAATGCAAAGGAGACATGGGCGCCAGCCAGCACCGGCCCGTCATTCAGCCCGTCTCCTACCATTGCCACACACCGCCCTTGCGCCTGCAGGGCTTGCAGGTGGGACAATTTGTCCTGCGGTGTGCAATCTCCCAGGGCCTGCTCAATGCCGGCCTGCGTAGCCACGGCATGCACCGCGGGGGTGCGATCGCCCGATAGCAGTTGAACCGAGACACCAGCCGCGCGAAGGCCTTCGACAACGGCTGCAACCTCGGGGCGCAAGTCCTCGCTCAGGTCAAAGCGCGCCAGCTCGGTCACCACGCCTGCATGCTCCACCGACAATACGACCTGCTGCATACCGCCGCCAGCCGCCGGCACCCGTGCATGCGCGGCCGAGCCCAGGCGCAGCACCGACGGCTCCTGGTGCTCCATGCCGGCACGATGCGCCCGAGCGACCAGGCCTGCGCCCGATAGCTCCTGCACGTCCTGCACGACCCAGTCCCGCGCCTGCTGCGGCGGTTGCGGCGCCTGCCCCGCCGCGGCCACCAGCGCCCGCGAAACCGGGTGCAAGGAATGCCGCGCCAATGCAGCGGCCAGCGCCAGCGCCTCGGCTGGTGGCATTGCGGCCGCCGCAGCCACATGCGTGGCGCGCACGGCCAGGGCATCGCGCGTCAGCGTGCCCGTCTTGTCAAAGACCACGGTATCCACGGCGGCCAGCGCCTCCAGCCCCTGCAGGTTGCGCACCAGCACGCCGCGTCGCGCCAGGGTGCCCGCGGCCGTGAGCATGGCTACGGGGGTGGCCAACGATAGCGCACAGGGGCAGGTGACGATCAGTACCGCCACCGCCACCATCAGCGCATGGCTGGGGTCACTGGGCCACCACCAGGCCGCAGCCAGGCCAGCGGCCAGCAAGACAGCCACCAGAAACGGCCTCGCCACCCGGTCGGCCAATTGCGCCAGGCGGGGTTTTTGCGACGAAGCGCTCTCCATCAGCGCCACCACCTGGCCAAAACGCGTGGCAGCGCCCAGCGAATCAACGCGCACCTGTACCGGCGCGCGCAGGTTGTAGCTGCCCGCCGTCACCGCGCTACCCTGGGGACGATCGACGGGCGTGGACTCGCCGGTGAGCAGCGCCTCGTCCGCCTTGGTGCTGCCCGCAACAATGACACCGTCGGCCGGGAACGCCTCGCCGGGCAGCACACGCACCACATCGCCCAGCTGCAGGCGCCGCGTGGCCACGCGCTCAAAGCTGCCGTCCGCGGTGCGGCGCTCCACACTGTCGGGCAGCCGGTTCATGACCGCCTCCAGCGCGCCGGCGGTTCGGTCACGCAGGCGCAGCTCCAGCCAGCGGCCAGAGAGCAGGAAAAACACAAACATGGTCAGCGAGTCGTAATACACCTCGCGCCCAAACGGCCCCGTGGGGTCGAACGTGCCGGCCATGCTCACCACAAAGGTGATCAGCATGCCCAGCGCCACCGGCAAGTCCATGCTGACGCGGCGCTGGCGTATGTCGCGCAGCGCGCTGGAGAAAAACGGCCCGCAGGCAAACAGCACCACCGGCAGGCTGATGACCCACGACGCCCAGCGCAGCAGCTGCTCCATCTCCATCGACAGATCGCCCGGCATGGCCTGGTAGGCGGGCCACGCATACATCATGACCTGCATCATGCAAAAGCCCGCCACCAGCCAGCGCCACAGAGCGCGGCGGTTCTCGCGCTGGCGCTGCTCGCGCGCAAAAACATCCATGGCGGGCATGGCGCGATAACCTGCCCGCTGCACCGCGGCCATCCATTGCGAAGGCAGCACGCGGGCCGGGTTCCACACCACCCGGGCACGTCGTGTGGCGGCACTGACGTTGACCTCGCTCACCCCTGGCACCTGGCGCAATGCATCTTCGACGGTCAGCGCGCAGGCGGCGCAATGCATGCCCTCCAGCACGACATGCGACTCCCACGGCGTATCCGTGTTCACTGCGGGTGCCTCTGCCGGGCTCTGCGCCGCATCGGTGGCGCTGGTGGCCGGGCGCGAATGCGCGCCGGGGTGTTGACGCGCCGTGGCACAGGGCCTGCCGAAAGCCGACCACTCGTGAGGGTCGTCCAGCAAGGCGCGGGCATCGTCCTCGGTGGCCGTCGAGGCGGTGGCGGTGGCGGCGGGTGTCTGCGCACCACCAGAAGAATTTGACATGTGCGCGAGGCTATCCATGTTGTGCAACGACCTCATTGATCAAAATCAAGACTCAGACCGTCGGCTATCCTATGCTTGTTACCGATCCCAACCAAATATCAAAGGAGCTGACCATGTACCAACGCATTCTGATCGCCACCGACGGCTCTCCCCTGTCTGACAAAGCTGTTGAGAGCGGTCTGGGTCTGGCGAGCCTGACCGGTGCATCGGTCGTCGCACTCAAGGTGGTGCCGCGTTATCCGCGCAGCTATTTTGAAGGTGGCCTGCCCGTGGATCAGGACGACATCAAGCGCATCGAAAAGCAGTGGAGCGATGCTGCCCAGGAACTGGTCAACAAGGTCAAGCTGCGCGGCACCGACGAGGGTGTGAGCGTGAAGGCCGTGGTGGCCAAGTCTGATCTGGTGGCCGAGGCCGTGATCGCCGCCGCCAAAAAGCACAAGTGCGACCTGATCGTCATGGCATCACACGGCCGCAAGGGCATCAAGCGCCTGCTGCTGGGCAGCGAAACACAGCACGTGCTGACGCACTCGCACATTCCGGTGCTGGTGCTGCGTTAAGCGTTAAACAGGCCTCTAGCGCATGTAAATCAAGCGCTAGCAGCTACCAAAAGTATAGCAAAAGGCGGCACTTGCCGCCTTTTGTCCTTGATGCCGGCACGCCCCTTTAGGCAAACAGCCCCTTGTGCTGGTCGCGCAGCAGGTTCTTTTGCACCTTGCCCATGGTGTTGCGCGGCAATTCGGTGGTGACGAAGCAGCGCTTGGGAATCTTGAAGTTGGCCAACTGACTCTTCAGTTGCGCAATGACCGCATCACCGTCCACCCGCGCGCCGGGCTTGGGGATGACCACGGCCACGCCCACCTCGCCAAAGTCGGGGTGCGGCACGCCGACCACCGCGCTCTCGGCCACGCCGGGCATGTCGTTGATGTAGCCCTCGATCTCGGCCGGATAGACGTTGTAGCCGCCGCTGATGATCAGGTCCTTGCTGCGGCCCACGATGCTCACGTAGCCACGCTCGTCCACCTTGCCCACGTCACCGGTCTTGAACCAGCCGTCCTGCGAGAACTCCTCGGCCGTCTTTTCGGGCATGCGCCAGTAGCCCTTGAACACATTGGGCCCGCGCACCTGGATGTTGCCAATCTCGCCCGTGGGCAGCAGCTGGCCGTCGTCGCCGACCACGCGCAGGCCCACTCCGGGCAGCGCAAAACCCACGGTAGCGCCGCGGCGCTCATCCTGCCCGCCGTGGCGCGCGTCGGCCGCATAGGGGTTGCTGGTGAGCATGATGGTCTCGCTCATGCCGTAGCGTTCCAAAATGGTGTGACCCGTGCGCTGCTGCCATTCCTTGAAGGTCTCGATGAGCAGCGGCGCCGAGCCCGAGATGAACAGGCGCATGTTGCGCGCCACCTCGCGCGTGAGCGTGGGCTCGGCCAGCATGCGCACGTACAGCGTGGGCACGCCCATGAACACGGTGGCGCGCTGCATGGCGGCGATGGCAGCCTGGGGGTCGAACTTGGCCATCCAGATCATCTTGCTGCCGTTGATCAGCGCGCCGTGGATGGCCACGAACAGCCCGTGCACATGGAAGATGGGCAGCGCGTGGATCAGCACATCATTGGGCTGCCAGCCCCAGTAGTCCTTGAGCACCAGCGCGTTGGACAGCAGATTGCCGTGCGTCAGCATCGCCCCCTTGCTGCGGCCGGTGGTGCCGCTGGTGTACAGGATGGCAGCCAGGTCGTCAGCCCGGCGCGGCGCGGCCTCATGCGCGTCGCCAAAATGCGCGGCGCGCTGCAGCAGGCTGCCGCTGCGGTCATCGCCCAGCGTAAACACATGTTGCGTGCCGGCCGTGAAGGCTATTTTGGACACCCAGCCAAAGTTGCCCGGCGTGCACACCACCACGGCCGGCTCGGCGTTGCCGATGAAGTACTCGATCTCGGCGCTCTGGTAGGCGGTGTTGAGCGGCAAGAACACATAGCCCGCGCGCAGCGTGGCCAGGTACAACAGCATGGCCTCGACCGACTTTTCTACCTGCACCGCGATGCGGCTGCCCTCGGGCAACTGCAGCGACGCCAGCAGATTGGCGATGCGGGCGCTGGCGCAATCCAGGTCGCGCCAGGTGTAGAGCAGTGGCTCACCCGCGGGCGACGTGGCTTCGACGGCGATCTGGTCCAGGTCTGCGGGGAAGGCGGCGCGCAGCGCGGTGAACAGGTTCTGGGATGCAGAGTTCATGGTGGATTGCACACAAAAATTTCAGAAAACCGGAGCGCGCTTGTCCAGGAAGGCGGTGATGCCCTCGCGGTGCTCGGCGCTGTTGGCATAGGCGTAGGGGTCTGCAGGCGCCGCATCAGCTATCAAATCAGAAGCTGCCAGCGCTTTACCTGCCTGGGCTACAGGCCCATTTGGCATAAGTGCTGGAGCATGAAGCGGCATTTGCAGCGCGCGCAGCGTCTGCTTGTTGAGCCGGGCCGCGCCGGGCGCCAGGGCCGCAATGCGCAGCGCCGTGCCCATGGCCTGCGCCTCCAGTTGATCGGCCTCGACCACGCGGCTCACAAAGCCGCGTTGCGCCATCTCGGCAGCGCTGAAGGTCGCGGCCTCCAGCAGCATCTGGCGCGCAGTCACGTCGCCCACGGCGCCGGCCACCAGGGCGGCCTCGCGCGGCGCCATCGGAAAGCCCAGCTTGGCAATGGGCGCGCCAAAGCGCGCGCCGGTGGCGGCAATGCGGATGTCGCAGCAGCTGGCAATCTCCACGCCCGCGCCCATGCAGGCGCCAGCGATGCGCGCGACGATGGGCACGTCACAGGCCAGCATGGCCGACAAACCGCCCCAGACGTCGCCCTCATGAAAGTCGCGCAATTGCTCGGGGTCGAAGCGAAACGCCGGGTATTCAGAAATGTCGCCGCCCGCGCAGAATGCCTCCCCTGCCCCTTCGATCAGCACACAGCGCACGTCAACACTGCGCTGAATGCTCTCAAAAACGGAGCGCAACTGGCGCCACATGGCGCGCGACATGGCGTTGAGCCGCCCGTCGTGGCGCAGCGTCACGCGCACCACGCCGCGGCCTGCGGCCTCCCCCGCGGCAGCTGCCGCAATGACTTCACCGGTCATGACTTCACACTTTCCTGGATGCGCGAAGGCCGGCTGCCACGGGCTGTGCGGCGCGGCTGCCCTCGCGGTTCTTGCACAAATTCAGCCTCACTCCAGCTTGGCGCCAGAGGCTTTCACCACCTGCGCCCAGCGCTTGACCTCGTTGCCCACCAGCTTGCCAAAATCGGCCTGCGACAGCGTGCCGAACTCGGCGCCGTTGCCCGCCCAGATGGTCTTGACTTCGTCGGACTGGCCCAGCTTGCGTATTTCTTCCACGATGCGCGCCTGCACATCGGCGGGCGTGCCCCTGGGCGCCCACAGGCCGTACCAGGTGGACACGGTGTAGTCGGGCAGGCCCACCTCGGCCGCGCAGGGCACGTCAGGAAAGGCCGGGTTTCGTTTGGCGCCCGACACCAGCAGCGCCTTGATGCGCCCGCCCTTGATGTGCGCGGCCGACGAGCCCAGGCCGTCGAACAGCATGTCCACGTTGCCGGCAATCAGGTCCTGCAGCGCCGGGCCCGCACCGCGGTACGGAATGTGGGTGATGAAGGTGCCCGTCTGCAGCTTGAACAGCTCGCCCGCCAGGTGGTGCGAACTACCCGAGCCCGCCGACGCGTAATTGAGCTTGGCCGGGTTGGCCTTCAAGAAGTCAAGAAACTGGCGGAAGTTGCTCGCGCTGATGTTGCGCGGGTTCACCACCAGCACCTGCGGCACGCTGGCCAGCAGTGCCAGAGGCACAAAGTCTTTTTCGATGTCGTAGTCCAGCCGGGGGTACATGGACGGCGCGATGACATGGTGCGTGCCGCCCATGAACAGGTGGTATCCGTCCGCTGGCGCCTTGGCGGCAAAGCTGGCGCCCACGGTACCGCCTGCGCCGCCGCGGTTGTCGATCACCAGCGTTTTGCCGGTGGACTTGGCAAACTGCGCCGCCAGCGGGCGCGCAAACGCATCCGTGCCGCCGCCTGCCGGAAACGGCACCACCAGGTTGACGGGCTTGGCGGGCCAGCCGCCCGCGCCCTGCGCCCAGGAGGCCCCGCCCGCAGCCAGGGCCAGCCCCGCCGCGCCCGCAGCGCGCAGCAGGCCGCGCCGTTGCAGGGGGCCCGGGGGCGGATGGTTGATGTGTTGCATGTCACGCATGGTGTTGTCTCCTGTCGTTGCTGTGGTTGGATTTTTTGGGGGCACCCTGGGCCCGCGGCCCGCGGCCCCGGCAACTGTCAGTCCTTGCAAAGGCTGTCGATATCGCCCGACACCGGCACCCTGCCCTGCGCGAGCAGCGCGCGGTGCTTGTCGATACGCTTGAGGTCGTACAGGTAATTGACCATCAGCCCGAAGGACTGCTTGAGCCCCTTGGCCGATGGGTCGCCGGCCCAGTTCAGCCGCTCCACGCGCGCGCCGTTGCCCAGGTGAAAGCGCGCCACGGGGTCCAGGGGCTTGCCGCCCTGCAGCTCACGCCCCAGGTAGCGCGCGGCGCACTGCATCAGCCACTGGCGCACGGGGGATTTGGGCGCAAGGTCCAGCGGTTTGTCGGCCGCAGCCAGCAGCTGCGCAGCCAGATTCTTGGCGTTGTGCGGCTCGATGTCCACGGCGCGGCCCAGCTCGGCCCGGCGTTTGTCGTCAAGCTGCTGCAGCTGCGCCGCGCAGTTCTTGACCAGCCACGCGCGAAAGCCAGGTATGGGCGACAGCGTGGCAAAGGTGCGCAGGCGCGGGAACTCCGCGGTCAGCGTCTCGGCCACATGCTTGATGAGCGAGTCGCCAAAACTCACGCCGCGCAGTCCTGTCTGGGTGCTGCTGATCGAATAGAAGATGGCCGTGTTGGCGCGCTGGATGTCGGCGGCCTCGGCCGATTCGTCCAGCAGGGGCGTGATGCTGGACGAGATTTCCTTGACCAGGGCCACTTCCACAAAGATCAGCGGCTCATTGGGCAGACGCGGGTGAAAGAAGCCGTAGCAGCGGCGGTCGCTGTCCAGGCGGTTCTTCAGATCGGCCCAGCTGCGGATGTCGTGCACCGCCTCGTACTTGATGAGCTTTTCGATCAGCGATGCGGGCGAGTCCCACGACAGGCGCCGCAGCTCCAGGAAGGCCACGTCGAACCAGGTGGAAAACAGCTGCTCCAGCTCGGCGTCCAGCGGCAGCAGGCGCTTGTCGCTCTTGAGCAGCGGCAGCAGCTCGGCGCGCAGGTCCACCAAAAAGCGCATGCCTTCGGCAAACACCGCAAAGCGTTGCAGCAGCCGCGCGCGCGGCGACACCAGGGCGCGGCGCAGGTGGGCCTCGGCCTGGGGCGCGTCGTCAGTGCCGGCGGCGGCCTCGTAGCGCTGCTGGGCCGATTTGACGCGCGTGGCGTCGGGCGCGAACTGCTCGCACATCAGCAGCCACAGGTCGCGCCGCTCTTCCGGCGTGGCCTGGGCATACCACGCAGCCACGGCCTGGGCGCGGCGCCCGCCCTCGATCTCGCTCACCCCGGGGGCGGCGGCCTCTTGCAGGTCAGTCAGCAGCCGGCGCAGCGCACGCGGCGCCAGCGCCTCGCCGCTCTTGCGCAGCGTGGCCTGCAGGCGCTCGTGGGTGGATCGCTCGGGGGCGGGCCGGGCGGGCGCGCTGGCGCCGTCTTGCCCGGGGCTCTTGTCCTTGCCGGCTGCAGCAGCCTTGCTGTCGGCAGGCCGCAGGCGGCCCATGCTGCGCGAAATCCAGTTGGAGGTGGCGTTCATGGTGTGATCCGTGAGGGGTGGTGGCGGGCCAGCTCGCGCAGCGCGTCACGCTGGGCCAGCAGGTGGTCACGCATGATCTGCTCGGCCGCGCCGGCGTCGCCGTTTTGCAGCGCGGCAAACACGGCCAGATGCTCGGCCAGGCTTTGCTGCAGGCGGCCGGGCACATGCAGCGTCTGGTGACGCGCCAGGCGCAGGATTTTGCGCAAGTCGCCAATCACCTGGGCCAGCCAGCGGTTGTCGGCCAGGGTGATGAAGGCCTCGTGGATGGCGTAGTTGACCTCGTAGTAGTCATGGATGCGCCCCGCCTCGGCATGGGCCTGCAGGCGCTGATGCAGCACGTGCAGCGCGGCGATGTCGGCGGGGCCGGCGTGCTCGGTGGCTTCAAAGGCGGCGCGGCCTTCCAGCAAGGCGATCACGGGGAATATCTGATCCACGTCGCGCGCGGTGATCTCGGCCACAAAGCAGCCGCGACGCGGCTCGTGGCGCAGCAGACCTTCGGCCACCAGCACCTTCAGCGCCTCGCGCAGCGGCGTGCGCGACACGGCCAGCCGCTCGCACAGCGCGGCCTCGTCGATGAAACTGCCGGGCGCAAGATCCCCCGCAAAGATCTGCTGGCGCAGCATCTCGGCGGCCTGGTCGTGCAGGGAGTTGGCAACTGGGCGCATGATTTCGCGTAATTTTTAGTAATTATGATCATGCGGAGCGCTTTCGCGCTGGGTAACAACCCCATACCCAGGCCGGACTGCGCAGCCGAACTCTGCAGAAGTCAGCGTCAGGGCACTATTAAAAAGTGAGCTATGTGCGCTGGCCCCCCGGGGGCTGGAGGCACATCTACTTCAAAGCTCTCGTCAAGCCGTTGCAGCAGGCTGCTTTTGCGCCCACAGCCACATCAGCACACCGGCCAGCACCATGGGCACGCACAGCCACTGGCCCATGCTCATGCCCAGCGACAACAGGCCCAGGAAGCTGTCGGGCTCTCGGAAATACTCGGCCGTGAAGCGCAACACGCCGTAGCCCACCAAAAACGCGGCCGCCACCTCGCCGCGCTTGCGCGGGCGGCGAGCGTACAGCCACAGCAGCACGAACAGCAGCAGCCCTTCCAGCAACACCTGGTAGATCTGCGACGGGTGGCGCGGCAACATCGAACCGCTTTGCGGGAACACCATGCCCCAGGGCAGGTCGGTCGGCGCAAAACGCCCCCACAGCTCCCCGTTGATGAAGTTGCCAATGCGCCCCGCCGCCAGCCCCGTGGGCACGCAGGGCGCGATGAAATCCACCACCTGCAGCCAGGGCCTGCGGCGCGAGTGGGCAAACCACAGCATGGCAACAATCACGCCCAGCAGGCCGCCATGAAAGCTCATGCCGCCCTGCCATACGTAAAAAATCTCCAGCGGGTGGCTCAGGTAGTAGCTGGGTTTGTAGAACAGACAATAGCCCAGCCGCCCGCCAGCCACCACGCCCAGCACGCCCAGGAACAGAATATCTTCCACGTCCCTGCGCGACCACGCCTGATCGCCACGCAGCGTGGCATAGGGCGGGTGACGCAGCCGCAGCGTGCCCAGCAGCATGAACAGCCCGAAGGCCGCCAGGTAGGTCAGGCCATACCAGTGAATGGATATGGGCCCCAGTTGCAGGGCCACGGGGTCGATTTGGGGATAAGTGAGCATGGTGTGAATCTTTGGTCAGGCAGCGGCGGGTACGTTGACCATGGTGGCCTGCATCAGGGCGACCACCTTGTAATCAGGTCCGTCGCCGGCAAACGCGCGCACTTCGCCGGTGCACACCGTCAGCATGCGGCCGGCGTTCTGCACCTTGCCCACGGCTACGAAGCGCTGACCCAGCGCGGGCCGCATGAAGTTGGTCTTGAACTCGGCGCTGACGATCTCGCAGCCCGGCGGCGAGCGGGTCAGCGCCGCGTAGCCGCAGGCGCTATCGACGATGCTGGTGATGGCACCAGCATGCACAAAGCCCTGCTGCTGCGACAGGCGGGGCGAAAACGGCATCTCGATATGCACCTCGCCGTCCTGCACCAGTGCCAGGCGGGCGCCCAGCGTGGCCATCAGGCCCTGGGCGTCAAAGCTGGCGGCAATGCGTTGGTGTAATGGATTCATGGTGTGAGTGCGTGGCGTTGAACTGGCTGCCGTCTAGCAGACTACGATTTCAGTCAAAAACCATTCCAGCGCTTATGCAGAAAGCGCCAAAAGCTATCAAAACAGTAGTGATTGAGGCAGCACGGGCGCTGCCCCAAAGAGACGTCAGTCCAGCAGCGACAGGTCGCGCACGGCGCCCTTGTCGGCCGACATCACCAGCTTGGCGTAGGCCTTGAGAGCGGCCGACACCTTGCGCGGACGGGGCTTGGCGGGCTTCCAGCCCAGGACGTCCTGCTCGGCGCGGCGGCGCGCCAGTTCGTCGTCGCTCACCAGCACGTCGATGGTGCGGTTGGGGATGTCGATGCGGATGCGGTCGCCATTGCGCACCAGGCCGATCGCGCCGCCCGCTGCCGCCTCGGGCGAGCAGTGGCCAATCGACAGGCCCGAGGTGCCGCCCGAAAAGCGCCCGTCCGTCAGCAACGCGCAGGCCTTGCCCAGGCCCTTGGACTTGATGTAGCTCGTGGGGTAGAGCATCTCCTGCATGCCGGGGCCGCCCTTGGGGCCTTCGTAGCGCACCACCACCACGTCGCCAGCCTTGACCTTGTCGGCCAGGATGTTCTCTACCGCCTCGTCCTGGCTTTCAACCACATGGGCCGGGCCTTCAAACACCAGGATGGAGTCATCCACGCCCGCGGTCTTGACCACGCAGCCGTCCTTGGCGATGTTGCCGGTGAGGACGGCCAGCCCGCCCTCTTTGCTGAAGGCGTGGTCGTACGAGCGGATGCAGCCCTCGGCACGGTCCAGGTCCAGGCTGGGCCAGCGCGCGCTCTGGCTGAAGGCCACCTGCGTGGGCACGCCGCCCGGGCCAGCCATGTAGAAGGTCTTGACGGACTCGTCCTGCGTGCGCGTCACGTCCCACTGCGCCAGCGCCTCGCCCAGCGTGCTCGCGTGCACGGTGGGCACGTCGGTGTGCAGCTTGCCGGCGCGCTCGAGCTCGCCCAGGATGGCCATGATGCCGCCCGCGCGGTGCACGTCTTCGATGTGGTACTTGTTGGTGTTGGGCGCCACCTTGCACAGCTGCGGCACGCTGCGCGACAGGCGGTCGATATCGGCCATGCCGAAGTCGATGCCCGCCTCTTGCGCGATGGCCAGCAGGTGCAAGATGGTGTTGGTGGAGCCGCCCATGGCTATATCCAGCGTCATCGCGTTCTCGAACGCCTTGAAGCCCACTGAGCGCGGCAGGATGCGCTCGTCGTCCTGCTCGTAGTGCTGGCGCGCCAGCTCGACGATGCGCCGGCCCGCGCGCTTGAACAGCTGCTCGCGGTCGGCATGCGTGGCCACCACCGTGCCGTTGCCGGGCAGGGACAGGCCCAGTGCCTCGGTCAGGCAGTTCATGGAGTTGGCGGTGAACATGCCCGAGCAGGAGCCGCAGGTAGGGCAGGCGGAGCGCTCGATCTCGGCCAGGTCGGCGTCGCTCACCTTGTCGTCGGCGGCCATCACCATGGCGTCGATCAGGTCCAACTTCTTGATCTGGATCGTCTTCGCGCCATCCTTGCCGGGCACGGCCTGCTGCACCTTGCCGGCCTCCATGGGGCCGCCGGACACAAAAATCACCGGAATGTTCAGCCGCATGGCCGCCATGAGCATGCCCGGGGTGATCTTGTCGCAGTTGCTGATGCAGACCATGGCGTCGGCGCAATGCGCGTTGACCATGTATTCGACGCTGTCGGCAATGATGTCGCGGCTGGGCAGCGAATACAGCATGCCGTCGTGGCCCATGGCGATGCCGTCATCCACGGCGATGGTGTTGAATTCCTTGGCCACGCCGCCGGCGGCCTCGATCTCGCGCGCCACGAGCTGGCCCAGGTCTTTCAGGTGCACATGGCCGGGCACGAACTGGGTGAAGGAGTTGACCACCGCGATGATGGGCTTGGAGAAATCATCGTCTTTCATGCCGGTGGCGCGCCACAGGGAGCGGGCCCCGGCCATGTTGCGACCGGCGGTGGAGGTTTTTGAGCGGTATGCGGGCATCGTGGTTGCTAGAAAAAATGGGGCTGGAGGATTTTCTGAGGCCCACGCGCTTGAGAGAGGGCCTGCACGCCACAGCGGAAACCTCTTGAGCCCCGCACCAGGCAGACCGATTGATTATGTCGCAGCCCCACAGACCCCACTGGCGCCCACGCTACCCCGGATCAGCGCGGGCGGCGCGGACCCATGCCCAGGGCGTTTTTCTGCTTGTTGAGACGATCTTTCTTGCGCTGATCCATCTTTTGCATGGCCTTGCGCTTGGTGTAGCCGGAGGCATCGGCCCAGGTCCACCACGCCACCGCAACGGCAAAGGGTGACAACACCCACCACCACGACAGGTTGGCCACCACACCCACCTCCAGATACTTCAGCAGTACCAGCAAGACACCCAGGGCCAACGCATACATGAGTTACATCCTCCCGCGGGGTGCGAGCCCTGGCGCAGGCGCCCATACACCGCTAACATTACAATGACTTTCGAGGCTGATGACTGTACTCTAACCGCTTGAGGAACCTCTCGATGAAACGCACTCTGATTACGCTGGCGATGACGCTCCCGGTTGCCGTCCCGGCCTTCGCCGATCAGGCTCTGGCCACTTCCAAGAACTGCATGGCATGCCACGCGGTGGACAAGAAACTTGTCGGCCCTTCCTACAAGGACGTTGCCAAAAAATACGCTGGCCAGGCTGGCGTCGAAGACAAGCTGGCAGAAAAGATCATCAAGGGCAGCGCCGGCGTGTGGGGCCCCGTGCCCATGCCCGCAAATGCGCAGGTCAACGCCGCCGACGCGAAAAAGCTGGCTGCCTGGGTTCTGTCCCTCAAGTAAGCTTTTTACAGCCGCAGCACCTGCGCGCTGTTCCAACCAAAAAAGCTGCAACGCATCATGCGTTGCAGCTTTTCTTTTGGGCGACATGCACATTCTCAAAGCCAGGCCCTGACGCGGGTTGGCTGCGGGGCACACCCCAGTCAGTCGCGGTGGCGTAACTGATCCTCCAACTGCCCCACACAGGCGGCGGTGCTGTTGTCCGACTCCAGCACCCGGGCAAGGATGCGGGCTTCCAGCGCATCAAGGCGCTCCAGCAGCGCTTGGTGGCCGCTGCGGTGCTGCGCCTCCAGAAAGGTTCGCAACTCAGTGAACCGCGAGGCCTCGGCCCGGTCGGCCAGCTCGCGCTGAACCGTCATCTCTTTGGCGTGGCGGCGCGTCTCCATCAGCACCGACCCCTGCAGCGTCAGCACATAGACCAGGAAAAACACGCACAGCAGGGCCGTCAGCGCCAGCATGATGAGCCCCAGCGGGGCCTGCACTTCCATCACGCCCAGCGACACTGTGGCAGGCGTTGCAAGAGCAGCCCAGTTCAGCGTGGCAAGGGCGCCCATCGCGATCACGATGAGCAGCAGGAAAAGGGTTTTGAGGCGCATGACCGGACTCCAAAGAATTGACGCTGCCCGACCACAGCGGGCGACTTCTGCCGTTGTACCCCGCGCCAGCACGCGCAGCACGGCAGGCACGCAGGTTTGCGCCCTGATCCTACATAGGCAGCAATGGGAGACAAAGAAAACGCCTCGCGTTGGCGAGGCGGTAACGTCTTCAATCAGAACGCGCAGGCGCCTGGCGGCGCCTTTTCTGGATCAGTTGGACTGGCCCAACTGATCCAGCATGACCTGGTTCTGGTGAGTGCGTCACGTCGCTGCGCGACATGAGCACTCCCCGAATCCGGCAAGCGCTGCGCGCAGGCGCCTGGCGGCGCCTTTTCTGGATCAGTTGGACTGGCCCAACTGATCCAGAATTGCCGGATTCTCCAGCGTGCTGGTGTCCTGGGTGATGGACTCGCCTTTGGCGATGGAGCGCAGCAGGCGGCGCATGATCTTGCCGCTGCGGGTCTTGGGCAGGTTATCGCCAAAGCGGATGTCCTTGGGCTTGGCAATCGGTCCGATTTCCCTGGCCACCCAGTCGCGCAGTTCCTTGGCGATGGCCTTGGCCTCTTCGCCGGTGGGGCGCGAGCGCTTGAGCACCACAAAGGCGCAGATCGCCTCGCCCGTCACGTCGTCGGGGCGGCCCACCACGGCGGCCTCGGCTACCAGGTCGGTCTTGGCGACCAGGGCGGATTCGATCTCCATCGTGCCCATGCGGTGGCCTGACACGTTCAGCACATCGTCGATGCGCCCGGTGATGCGGAAGTAGCCACGGTCGCTGCTGCGCACCGCGCCGTCGCCCGCCAGGTAATAGCCCTTGAGCTCTTCGGGGAAGTAGCTTTTCTTGAAGCGTTCAGGGTCGTTCCAGATGGTTCGGATCATGCTGGGCCAGGGGCGCTTGATGACCAGGATGCCGCCCGCGCCGTTGGGCATGTCGTGCCCCGCCTCGTCCACGATGGCCGCAGCGATGCCGGGCAGCGGCAGCGTGCAACTGCCCGGCACAAGCGGCGTGGCGCCGGGCAGCGGGGAGATGACGTGGCCGCCGGTCTCGGTCTGCCAGAAGGTGTCCACGATCGGGCAGCGCTCGCCGCCGACGTTTTTGTGGTACCACATCCAGGCCTCGGGGTTGATGGGCTCGCCCACGCTGCCCAGGATGCGCAGGCTGGACAGGTTCCAGTTGTTGGGGTGCACGCTAGCGTCAGAGTCTGCCGCCTTGATGAGCGAGCGGATGGCCGTGGGCGCGGTGTAGAACACCGTGACCTTGTGGCGCTCGATCATCTGCCAGAAGCGCCCGGCGTTGGGATAGGTGGGCACGCCCTCGAACACCACCTGCGTGGCGCCCGCGGCCAGCGGCCCGTAGGTCACGTAGGTGTGGCCGGTGATCCAGCCGATGTCGGCGGTACACCAGAACACATCGTCAGGCCGGATGTCGAACGTCCATTCCATCGTCAGCTTGGCCCACAGCAGATAGCCGCCGGTGCTGTGCTGCACGCCCTTGGGCTTGCCGGTGGAGCCGCTGGTGTAGAGGATGAACAGCGGGTGCTCTGCGCCCACGGGCGTGGGGGGGCAGTCGGTGCTCTGGCCAGCCAGAATTTCGGTGAAGGTCTTGTCGCGCCCGGCCACCATGTCGCAGGCCGTGCCCGTGCGCTGGAACACAAAGACGTTCTTGACGCAGTCGCAGCCGCCCATCGCCAGGCCCTCGTCCACGATGGCCTTCAGCGGCAGCTCCTTGCCGCCGCGCAGCTGGTAGTTGGCGGTGATGACGGCCACGGCGCCCGCATCGATGATGCGCTCGTGCAGCGCCTTGGCCGAAAAGCCGCCAAACACCACGCTGTGCGTGGCGCCGATGCGCGCACAGGCCTGCATGGCCACCACGCCTTCCACACCCATGGGCATGTAGATCAGCACGCGGTCGCCCTGCTGCACGCCATGCGCATTCAGGGCGTTGGCGAATTGGCTCACGCGCTCGAGCAGCTGCCGGTAGGTGACCTGGGTGACTTCACCGTCGTCGGCTTCAAAGATGATGGCCGGCTTGTTTTCGGCCGGTGTACCCATGTGCTTGTCCAGGCAGTTGGCGCTGGCGTTGAGCTCACCATCGGCAAACCATTGGTAGAAGGGTGCATTCGACTCGTCCAGCGTCTGCGTGAAGGGGCGGGTCCAGTGCAGATGCTCGCGCGCCAGGCGGGCCCAGAAGGCATCGGGGTTGGTGTCGGCCTCGGCGCACAGGGCCTCGTAGCCTGTCATGCCCGATACGCGTGCGGCCTGCACTACGCTATCGGAGGGGGGGAAAACGCGGTTTTCGACCAAGACGGATTCGATGGCGTTGGAAGGTGCATTCATGGGTTTGTCTCCTGGGGCTAAGAATTTCGTGCGGTACTTTCGGCCCTGCTACTTACAGGCCACTGACGAACGCTGCGGCGCAGACGGGCATCTGCCAGCACGCCTGGAGCAAACGCCTTTGCGGCGCGCTTCGCGCAGCGCCGGCTTGTCTTTTGGAGCCGCGTGCAACCCCTAAAATCGCGCGCCTCACACATCCCCCCGACGCATTTCTCGTCACCATGACCACCCCCGTCCCCCACAACGCCTACATGGCGAACACCCCCCTGCGCCCT
>NZ_JBFWLZ010000035.1:0-34543 GCF_050251835.1 Diaphorobacter sp.
GAGGACGACGTGCAGCTCATCGCGCGCGGCCTGGGCGTGGCGCGGGACGACATCGTGGCGCATGCCTGGTGCGACAACGGCCCCAACTGGCGCGGCGTGATGCTGCGCTCGGCCGATCAGGTACTCGGGCTCAGGCCCGACGGCGCGGTACTGGCCGGGCTGGACGTGGGCGTGGTGGGGCCGCGCGGCAAGGTCGGCGTGGTGGGTGCCAGCGATGCCGAGGGCATCGCGTTCGAGGTGCGCGCCTTCTTCCCGGGCAACAACGGTCTGGCGGAAGACCCCGTCACCGGCAGCCTGAACGCGGCGCTGGCGCAATGGCTCATCGGCGCGGGACTGGCGCCCAGCCGCTATGTGGCCAGCCAGGGCACGGCGCTGGGCCGCGCCGGGCGCGTGCATGTGCAGCAGGACGGCCCGCAGATCTGGGTGGGCGGCCACTCCGTCACCTGCGTGCGCGGCGAGGTGCGGCTGTGACGCGCGCCGCAGCACCGCTGCCCACGCTGGCCGACATCGAAGCCGCGGCACGCACCGTTTGCCAGGAGTTCCCGCCCACGCCGCAGTACCGCTGGGGTCTGTTGGGCGAGCGGCTCGGCACGGAGTGCTGGCTCAAGCACGAGAACCACAACCCGGTGGGCGCGTTCAAGATCCGCGGCGGCCTGACGTACTTCGACCAGCTGGCGCAGCACGGAAAGCTGCCGCACGAGGTCATCAGCGCCACGCGCGGCAACCACGGCCAGAGCATCGGCTGGGCCGCGCGACGCCATGGCGTGGCCTGCACCATCGTCGTGCCGCATGGCAATTCGGTGGAGAAGAACGCGGCCATGCGCGCACTGGGCGTGAACCTGGTGGAACACGGCGACGACTTCCAGGCCGCCCGCGAGCACGCCCTGCAACTGGCCGCCGAACGCGGCGCCCACATGGTGCCCAGCTACCACCCCGACCTGGTGCGCGGCGTGGCCACCTACTGGTGGGAGTTCCTGCGCGCCGTGCCGCACATGGACGTCGCCTATGTGCCCATCGGCCTGGGCTCCGGCGCCTGCGCTGCCGTGGCGGCCAAGCGGGCACTGGGACATGGAGTGCGCCTGGTGGGCGTGGTGAGCTGCCACGCCACCACCTATGCCGACTCGTTCGCCGCGGGCCATGTGGTGGCGTCGCCCGTCAGCACGCAGATCGCCGACGGCCTGGCGGTGCGCACGGCCGACCCGGACGCATTGGCCGTGCTGCTGCCTGAACTGGACCGGATGGTGCAGGTCAGCGATGACGAGGTTGCCGCAGCCATGCGCGCGCTGTTCACGGACACCCACAACGTCGCCGAGGGCGCGGGCGCGGCGGCACTGGCTGCCGCGCTGCAGGAGCGTGAAGCCCTGCGCGGCCAGTGCGTGGGCCTGCCGCTCACGGGCGGTAATGTGGATGCGGCGTTGTTCGCCCGGGTACTGATGGGGCAGTGACTGCGGGTTTCGACCTGCAAAACACGCTGCACGAGGCCAGCCTGAGAACGCCAGGGTTTTCCCGGCAGGTGATTTCAACCAACAAAACTTTCATCGCGGTGTTTGACGCAGCCCTGCCTGCGCCAACACCATTGCTTCCAAGCCGCACCCATCCGCGGCGCTGGAGACACCAATATGCGATGGAGACAACGCCCCGCAGGCTCCAACTGGGGTGACTTCGGGCCCGACGACCAGTTGGGCCGCACCAACCTGATCGGCCCCGAGCAGGTGCGCAAGGGCGTGCAGGAAGTGCGCGAGGGCATCAGCCTGTGCCTGTCGCTGCCGCTGGACTACCCCGGCGGCAACGCACTGAACGCGCGCCGCCTGCCGCCCCAACTGCGCCCCACGCGGCGCGAAGGCATTCCGTACGTCAACTTTCCGCTGGGCCATGTGTACCCCGGCGCCACCGACGTGGTCAGCGACGACCAGGTGCTGCTGTCGTTGCAGTACTCCACGCAATGGGACTCGCTGGCGCATGTGGGCGCGCTGTTCGACCCCGACGGCAATGGCCAGCCGCGCACGGTGTACTACAACGGCTACCGCGGGCACGAGCACATCCTGGGTCCGCAAGACCATGGCATTCCCGCGCGCGATGGCGACGGCGCGGCGGCGCGTTACCAGCCCGTGTGCTGCGCCGGCCGCGCGCCGGACGAGAGCGTGGCCCGCGCGCTGGGCGTGGAGCACCTGGCCGTGAAAGGCATGCAGGGGCGCGGCGTGCTGGTGGACCTGGAGCGCGCCTACGGCACCGACTTTCGGGACATCGGCTACGACGAACTCATGCGCGCCATGGAGCGCAGCGGCGCCAGCGTGGAGCCCGGCGACATGCTGCTGCTGCGCACCGGCTTTGCCGAACTGGTGCTGTCCATGCAGCGCCAGCCCGACGCGCACCGCCTGCACCACAGCTGCGCCGCGCTGGACGGCGGCGACGAGAAGCTGCTGCAGTGGATCACCGACAGCGGCATCGCCGCGCTGATCGCCGACAACTACGCCGTGGAGCGCCACCCGCCACGCCGCGTACCCAAGGACGGCGCGCCCTACCCTGTGCTGCCGCTGCACGAGCACTGCCTGTTCAAGCTGGGCCTGCCGCTGGGCGAGCTGTGGTACCTGAAGGAGCTGGCCGACCACCTGCACGCCCTTGGGCGCACCCGCTTCCTGCTCACCGCACCGCCGCTGCGCCTGCCGGGCGCCGTGGGCTCGCCGGTGACCCCGATTGCCACCCTCTGATTTCCCCTACACACATACCAACGAAGGAGACCACCATGAACCGCCACACTCCCCTGACCCGCGCCTGCCGCACGCTGTGCACGGGCTTTGCCCTGCTGGCTGCCACGGCCGCCGCTACCGCCCAGGACGCCAGGATTTCTGACGACGTGGTGCGCCTGGGCATCCTCACCGACCTGAACGGCCCGTTCGCCGACATTACCGGCCCCGGCAGCGCCGCCGCCATCCAGATGGCCATTGACGACTTCGGCGGCAAGGTAGCGGGCAAGAAGATCGAGCTGGTGGTGGCCGATCACCAGAACAAGGCCGACATCGCCTCCAGCAAGGCGCGCGAATGGTTCGACACCGGCAAGGTGGACGCCATCATGGACGTGGCCGTCTCCGCGCCCGCGCTGGCGGTGTTGGAGGTGGCCAAGCAAAAGCAGAAGGTCGTCATCTTCAACGGCCCCGGCCTGGACCGCCTGACGGGCGACCTGTGCATGCCCAGCACCGTGCACTACGTGTACGACACCTATGCCCTGGCCAACGTAACGGCCAGCGCCATCACCGCACGCGGCGGCAAGGAATGGTTCTTCGTCACCGCCGACTACGCCTTCGGCCACAGCCTGCAGGAGCAAGCCAGCGCCGTGGTCACGGCCCAGGGCGGCAAGGTGCTGGGCGCGGCCCGTCACCCCATCGGCGCGACAGACTTTGCCTCCTTTCTGCTCAGCGCGCAAAACAGCAAGGCCCAGGTCGTCGGCCTGGCCAACGCGGGGGGCGACACGGTGAACACCATCAAGGCCGCGCGCGAGTTCGGCCTGACCACGGGCAAGAACAAACAGACCCTGGCCGGCCTGCTGATGTACATCAACGACATCCACGCCATCGGCCTGCGCACCGCCGGCGGCCTGATGCTGACCGAGGGCTTCTACTGGGACATGAACGACGAGACGCGCGCCTGGTCCAAGCGCTACTTCGAAAAGATGAAGAAGATGCCCAACATGAGCCAGGCGGGCGCCTATTCATCGACCATGCATTACCTGAAAGCCGTGCAGGCCGCCAACACCGACGACACGGCCCAGGTCATGGCCAAGATGAAGGCCACGCCCATCAACGACTTCTTCGCCAAGAACGGCCGCATCCGCGAGGACGGCCGCATGGTGCACGACATGTACCTGTTCGAGGTCAAGTCGCAGGCCGAGTCCAAGTACCCGTGGGACTACTACAAGCTCGTGGCCACCGTGCCGGGTGACAAGGCGTTCCTGCCGCTGTCGCAGTCCAAGTGCCCCCTGGTGAAGAAATGACGCACACCGTACTCGTCGTGGGCGCCACCGGCGTCGTGGGCCAGGCCTGCCTGCGCCACTTCGCCGCCCTGCCCGGCTGGCGCGCCGTGGGCGTGGCGCGCCGCGCCATCGCCCTGCCTGCGGGCGCCACGTCGCTGCAACTGGATTTGCAAAATGCCGCAGCCTGCCAGGCTGCGCTGGGCAACCGGGACGACATCACCCACGTGGTCTATGCCGCCGTGTACGAGCAGCCCGGGGGCCTCGTGGGCGGCTGGCGCGACCAGGAGCAGATGCGCATCAACCTGCAAATGCTGCGCAACGTGGTCGAGCCGCTGGACCGCCCCGGCGGTGCGCTGCGCCACGTGACCATCATGCAGGGCGGCAAGGCCTACGGCGTGCACATCCACCCGCAGATCGCGGTGCCCGCACGCGAACGCTGGCCGCGCGACCCCCACGAGAACTTCTACTGGCTGCAAGAGGACTTCCTGCGCGAGCGCCAGGCCAAGGGTCGGTGGCACTTCACCATCATGCGCCCGCGCATCGTGTTCGGCGACGCGGCGGGCAGCCACATGAACCCCATCCCGGCCATCGGCGTCTATGCCTGGCTGCGCCATGAACAGGGCCTGCCGCTGGCCTATCCCGGCGGGCCTGCGCGCGTGAACCAGGCCATCGACGCCGACCTGATCGCCCAGGCCTGCGCCTGGGCGGCCGAATCGCCCAACGCACGCAACGAGACCTTCAACCTGGAAAACGGCGACGTGTTCGTCTGGCAGAACGTCTGGCCCACCATTGCCGACGCACTGGGCATGCCCGTGGGCGAGCCCGAGCCCCAGTCGCTGGCCGCCGCGCTGGCCGACCAGCAGCCCGCGTGGGAGCGCCTGGTGGACAAATACCAGCTGACGGCGCCGCGCGACTTGACCGCCTTCATCGGCCAGGGCGCGACGTACGCCGACTTCCAGATGAACCACGGCAGGGCCGCCCCGCTGCCGCCGGTGATCATGAGCTCGGTGAAGATCCGCCAGGCGGGCTTTCATGCGTGCATGGACACTGAGGACATGTTCCGCAAATGGTTCGGCCAGTTGCAGCAGCGCCGGCTGCTGCCTACGGCGGCGCAGGCTTTAGCTACATAAACAATAGCTTTCAGCGCTTATCCAGCAACCGCAAAAGCCACTTTTCACTTACAGCTGTGCCACCGTCTCCGGCGGCAGCGCATGCAGCTCGGCCAGCAACTGGGCCAGCCCGCGCGCGGCGGCCTGCACCATGGCCTGTCCCTGGGCAGCCGTGGCGGCCGCGGCGTTGCCGACGGCGCCCGCGGGGTTGTAGTCCTCGATGGCCCAGCCCATCTTGGCGCTCTTGCCGTTGCCCAGCAGGCCGTAGCGCGCAGCGCGGTCCTGCGAGGTGGAGTGGAAATGCCGCGCATGCTCCATGCGCACGGTGGCGGGTGCCAGGTGCAGCATCATGGACGTCTCGATCTCGCCGCCGTGGATGCCAAAGCGGTGCTCCTGCGCGGCAAAGCGCGCATTGGTGGCGTCGTCCACCAGGTTGAACCAGCTGCTGCCGTACACCAGCAGCCCGTGGCGCTGGCGCAGCTCGCGCGCCACGATGTCCATGGCCGCCACGTTGCCCCCGTGGCCGTTGAGCAGCAGCAGCTTGCGGATGCCCGCGCGCGCCACGCAGGCGCCCAGCTCGGTCCACAACGCGATCAGCGTGGCGGGCGACAGCGTGAGCGTGCCGGGGTAGGACAGATGCTCGGTGGACAGGCCCACGTTCTGCGGCGGCAGCAGCAGCACGGGCAGATCGGCGGGCAGCAGCGGCAGCGCAGCGTCGATCACGCCGGCCAGCAGCGCGGCATCCACCGACAGCGGCAGATGCGGCCCGTGCTGCTCGACAGCGGCCACGGGCAGCACCGCCACGGTCTGCGCGGCCAGGCCCGTGGTGTGCGCCTGGGCAAAGTCGCGGGCGGACAGCTCGGCCCAAAAGCGGGAGGGATATGGCATGCGGGTCATCTTAGTGGACGATCTACCATTGCGGCCCCCACGGCGCAGCCGATTCAGCGCCCTCAACCTGCAGCGCCCGGAACCAAAGCACGCACCACTGCTCCCACCTTGCGACATGCGACACACTTTTTTGCCGTCCTGGCTCATCACTCTTTTTTTGATAGCTGCCAGCGCTTTACCCACGGGCGCCAACGCACAAATCAACCTGAAAACTTCGGGGTCTGCGGCCAGCAGCGTCGTCACCACGCCGCATGTGCGCGCCGAGCTGGTGGCGCAGGCGCCTGACGGCGTGGGGCCGGGCAAGCCGCTGTGGCTGGGCCTGCAAATCACGCACCAGCCCGAGTGGCACACCTACTGGAAGAACCCGGGCGACTCCGGCCTGCCCACGCAGCTGGAGTGGCAGCTGCCGGCAGGCATCACCGCGGACGAGGTCGCCTGGCCCGTGCCCCAAAAGATTCCGCTGGGCAACCTGGCCAATTACGGCTACGAGGGCCAGGTGCTGCTGCCCGTGCCCATGACCGTCTCCCCGGCCTTCAACCCCGGCCCGCTGGCCAAGGAAGCGACCTTCCAGCTCAAGGCGTCGTGGCTGGTGTGCCGTAAGGAATGCATCCCCGAGGAAGGCAGCTTCACGCTGCGCCTGCCCCTGCAGGGCACGACGGCGCTGCACGCCGCCGCGTTCGATGCCGCCGCCGCGGCCCACCCGCGCGACCTGCCCGCGCAAGAGGGCAGCAGCGCACAGGTTCAGGGCAATGCCGTGCTGCTGCGCGTGGCCGGCCTGCCCGAGGCGCTGCAGGGCCAGACGCTGGAGGTGTTCCCCGAGACCACGGGCGTGGTGGAGACCGCCGCCACGCCCACGCAGCAATGGGACGGCGCGGTGTGGACGGCGCGCCTGCCGCTGTCGCCCCAGCGCAGCGACGGGCCCGTGCCCATGCCGGTGGTGCTGGCCCACGGCGGCCAGGGCTGGCGTGCCGAGCTGCCCGTGCCGGGCGGCTGGCCCGCCGTGGCGGCGCTGACGGGCGTGTCCCCCGCGCTGGAGGCCGCGCTCAAGGCCAACGCCGCCAATGCCAACGCCGCAGTGCCACCCCTGGCTGCAACAACGCCCGCGCCGCTGGGCGCCTGGCTGGCCGCGCTGGCCGGCGCCTTGCTGGGCGGGCTGATCCTGAACCTGATGCCCTGCGTGTTCCCGGTGCTGGCGATCAAGGTGATGGGCTTTGCCCGCCATGCGCAAAACCAGCGCGCCCACCGCATCGGCGGGCTGGCCTACACCGCGGGGGTGGTGCTGTCGTTTTTGCTGCTGGGCGCGCTGATGCTGGGCCTGCGCACCGCGGGCGAGGCCGTGGGCTGGGGCTTTCAGCTGCAGTCGCCAGCGGTGGTGGCATCGCTGGCGGCGCTGTTCACGCTGATCGGGCTGAACCTGGCGGGCGTGTTCGAGTTTGGGCGCATGCTGCCCTCGTCGCTGGCGGGCCTGCAGGCACGCCACCCGGTGCTGGACGCGTTTTTGACCGGCGTGCTGGCCGTGGCCGTGGCATCGCCGTGCACGGCGCCGTTCATGGGCGCGTCGCTGGGCCTCACGGCCACGCTGCCCGCGGGGCAGGCGCTGTCGATCTTTGCGGCGCTGGGCCTGGGCCTGGCCCTGCCCTATCTGCTGGCCAGCTGGCTGCCCGCATTTGCCCGCCTGCTGCCGCGGCCGGGCGCCTGGATGGACACGCTGCGGCGGTTCTTTGCCTTTCCCATGTTTGCCACCGTGGTGTGGCTGGTGTGGGTGCTGGGCCAGCAAAGCGGCATCAACGGCGCGGCGGCGCTGCTGGCGCTGCTGGTGGCGCTCAGCATGGCCGTGTGGGCGCTGACGCTGCGCGGGGCCGCGCGGGCTGTTCTTGCTCCGCTTTCAATAGCTGCTTGCGCTTATTTTGTATGGGTTTGGGGGCCTTTTGTCATCAAAATGGAAAGCCTGCCCAGCGCCGCCGCTGCCGCACCGGGCGATGCGACCAGCGCCACATCCTGGCAGCCCTGGCGCCCCGGCCTGGCCGACGAACTGCTGGCCCAGGGCCGCCCGGTGTTCGTGGACTACACGGCCGCCTGGTGCGTGACCTGTCAGTACAACAAGAACACCACGCTGGCCCGCGCCGCGGTGCTGCAGGACTTTGCCGCGAAGAACGTGGCCCTGCTGCGCGCCGACTGGACGCGGCGCGACCCCGCCATCACCGCCGCGCTGGCGCAACTGGGCCGCAGCGGCGTGCCGGTCTATGTGCTGCACGCGCCGGGCAAGGCGCCGGTGGTGTTCTCCGAAATCCTGGGCGAATCGGAACTGCGCGCCGCCGTGGCCGCGCTTTGAAGTGGCACGCCCTGTGGCGCTGCGGGGCGGCCCTTGGCTTGCTGCCCTGACTTGGGTAGCGCCAGCTCATGCGTCGCGGGTCGCGCAGCGCGTGGTGAGAGTCTGATACCCCTCAACGTCGCGAGGCGCGGGCCGGTGGCATGTCAATCTCGCGCACCAGGCGCAGGCCCACCAGGGTGTAGCGCGTCTCGGGGGTGTTCCAGTTGCGAAACCCGCAGCGCGCATACAGCGGCCAGGTGTGCCACGAGCCACCGCGGCGCACGCGCGCCTGGCCCGTGGGCGGCCCCTGCGGGTCATCGCCGGGTGACTTTGCATAGGCGTCCTCGGCGTACCAGTCGGACACCCATTCCCATACGTTGCCCAGCATGTCGTGCACGCCGAAGGCATTGGGCGCATAGCTGCCCACGGGCGCGGTGAAGGCATGGCCATCGCGCCCCGGCGCGGCCTGGGACTGCCAGCGCGGCCAGTAGGGCGCGGCATCCTCGTCGAACACATTGGCGTGGCGCGCGAGCGCGGCCGGGTCATCGCCATGCGGGTAGCGCGTGCGCGTGCCGGCGCGGCAGGCGTATTCCCATTCGGCCTCGGTGGGCAGGCGGTAGCGGTGGCCCTCGGTGGCGCTGAGCCAGGCGGCCAGCGCATGCGCGTCGTGCCAGGTGATGTTGACCACCGGGTGGTCGTCGCCCTGGGCGAAGCCGGGGTTGCGCCAGGAATAGCGCTGGTCGCGCCCCTCAAACGCATCGCCGCGCGCGCTGGCGGCCGGGTCGTAGGCCGGGTTGTAGCCATAGCCGCCCGTGCCATCGGCCTCGGACTCGGGCACATAACCCGCAACTTGCACAAAGCGGCGAAACTGCCCCACCGTCACCTCCTTCTGGCCCAGATAAAAGGCACGGGTGATGCGCACGGTGTGCGCGGGCGCCTCGTCCGCCAGCTGCTGAAACCGCCAGTGCTCCAGTCCCGGGTAGGCACGGGCCAGCGCGTCGGCCGGCTCATCGCTACCCATATGAAAGCTGCCTGGTGCGATGCGCACGAAGGGCATTCCCAGCACATTCACCCAGTGGGCCGGTGCGACCTGCTGCGCCTGTGCAGCGCCAGCGGCCAGGACGAGCGCGGTGCAGGCAGCTTGCAAGGCGAGGTAAGTGACGCGGGTCATCGGGAACTCCGTGGGGCATACAAAAAAACCAGTGTAGGGCCGGGGCATTGCAGCAGCGCCCTGGGGCAGCGCTTTCTATTTCTATACTGCGCCCCGGGTGTCCACACCGCATGGGGCGGCAGGGCAGGTTTTCAGCGCAGGTCGGGCCGCCTGCGCGCCACGGGCCGCAGCATGCGGCCCCGCCTGCCCATGACCGACCGCCTCACCACCCCGCGGCGCGCTGCGCCGCGCCAGCCCGCCCTGCTTGCCCTGGCCGACCGCTGCTCGGCCCTGCTCTCGCGCTTGTCGCACGCCGATGCCGCGGGCGGCATCGTGCTGCTGATCGCGGCCGCCGCCGCGCTGGCCTGGGCCAATTCACCCTGGGCCGCCAGCTACCACGCGCTGTGGCATTTGCCGCTGTCGGTCGCGCTGGGTGGCTGGCAACTGGAGCAATCGCTGCACTTTTGGGTGAACGACGCGCTGATGACGGTGTTCTTCCTGGTGGTGGGTCTGGAGATCCGCCGCGAGCTGCACGACGGCGCCCTGGCCCGCCCGCGCGATGCGCTGCTGCCCGTGATGGCCGCGCTGGGCGGCGTGGCCGTGCCGGCGTTGCTGTACCTGGCGCTGGTGCCGCCCGCGCTGCGCAGCGGCTGGGCCGTGCCCACGGCCACCGACATCGCCTTCGCCGTGGGCGTGCTGGCCCTGCTGGGGCGCGGCCTGCCGCCGGTGCTGCGGGTGTTTTTGCTCACGCTGGCCATCATCGACGACCTGGTGGCCGTGCTGATCATTGCGCTGTTTTATTCGGGCGGGCTGCAGTGGCCCATGCTGGGCATTGCCGCGCTGGGCCTGGCGGGCGTGGTGCTGCTGCAGCAGTTGGGCGTGCGCCGCGCCTGGGCCTTTGTGCCGACGGGCGCGCTGCTGTGGTGGGGCATCTGGCAGACGGGCGCCCATCCCACCCTGGCCGGGGTGGTGCTGGGCCTGGTGACGCCGGTGCACATGCTGGCCGGGCGCGAACACGCCGCCCCCGTGCAGCGCGTACAGGCCAGCCTGCACCCGTGGGTGACGTTTGGCGTGATGCCGCTGTTTGCGCTGGCCAACGCGGGCGTCAGCCTGGGCGGCGCGCAGCAGGCGGCGCCGGGCGCCAGCGTGCTGATGGGCGCTGTGGCCCTGGCGCTGGTGGCAGGCAAGCCGCTGGGCGTGCTGCTGGCCTGCTGGCTGGCGGTGCGCCTGCGCCTGTGCGCCCTGCCTGCGGACATGGGTTGGGGCGGCGTGCTGCTGACCGGGCTGCTGGCGGGCATCGGCTTCACCATGGCGATCTTCATCGCCACCCTGGCGTTCGACAGCGCCGCGCTGCTGGACGCCGCCAAGCGCGGCGTGCTGCTGGCCTCGGGCCTGGCGGCGCTGCTGGGGTTGGCGTGGGGGGCGTGGCTGAAGCGGCATGCTGCCACCGCATGAAGGGTGCCGTGGGTACCGCCGGCCCACGGCTGTGCATACACTGCCGCCATGCTCCGCACACCCGACACCATCAGCACCTTGCGTGACGTGCTCACGCAGTGCCGCACCATCGCCGTGGTGGGCCTGTCGCCGCAGTGGCACCGGCCCAGCCACTTGGCCACCAAGTACATGCAGGCCCATGGCTACCGCATCGTGCCCGTGAACCCGCTGGTCGCGCAAGGTGGCGGGCAGATACTGGGCGAGACCGCCTACGCCAGCGTGCTGGATGCCGCTGCCGCCCTGGCCGCGCAGGGTGCGCGCATCGACATGGTGGACTGCTTTCGCAAGAGCGAGGACATACCGCCGCTGGCCGACGAGGCCATCGCCATTGGCGCCCGGTGCCTGTGGCTGCAGCTGGGCGTGTTCCACGAGGCCGCCAGCGCCAAGGCCGAGGCCGCGGGCCTGCAGGTGATCCACAACCGCTGCGTGAAGATCGAGCACGCACGCCTGTTCGGCGGGCTGGATGGGCGTGAACACCCAGGTGATCTCGCCCAGGCGACTGTGCAAGCTCCCGTATTGATAGCTGCCAGCGATTGATGGATAAGCGCTGGGGGCCTATTTGACTCATAAAACCATGACCGCATCCACCCCACCCGGCTCTGGAGCCGACCGTGCCTTCGGCTTCGGCACGCGCGCCATCCACGCGGGCGCCCAGCCAGGCGTGTCAGACGACGCCGAGCACGCCGGCAGCTGGTTCAACCTGCAGACCTTCGGCAACGTGCGCAGCCGCATCAGCCACCCCACGGTCGCCGTGCCGGAAGGGCGCATCGCCAGCCTGGAGGGTGGCAACCACATTGGCACGCAAGGAGAAGCCCGATGAGTCTGGTGCAGCCACTGCCCTGTGGTCCCCTGGACATCGTGGGTGATGTGCACGGTGAATACGGCGCGCTGCGCGCCCTGCTGGGGCACCTGCAATACGACGCGCAGGGCGTGCACCCCGAGGGGCGCACCCTGGTCTTCATGGGCGACCTGTGCGACCGCGGCCCCGACAGCCCCGCCGTGCTGGCCCTGGTGCAGCGACTGGTCGAATCGGGCAGGGCCTGCGCGTTGCTGGGCAACCACGAAATCAACCTGCTGCGCGACGATGCCAAGGACGGCGCCGGCTGGTTCTTTGACCACCGCAGCGACCGCGACGCACCCAAGTACGCCCCGTTTGCGCACGCCACCCCCGCAGATCGCCCGCGCATTCAGGACTTTGTGGCACGCCTGCCCGTGGCGCTGGAGCGCGGCGATCTGCGCCTGGTGCATGCCGCCTGGCTCAATGCGCACATCGGCGCCGCCCGGCAGTTGCCCCAGGGTGCGCTGCGCGCGGCCTATGACGACTGGGAGGGCCGCGCCAGCGCGCTGGCGCGCCAGACCGACCTGGGCGAGCGCATGCGCGCCGAACTGGCCGCCTGGGGCGGCGACCTGGAGCGGCACGACACGCCGCCGCCCTTTTTGCATGCCCACGCCGAGCACGAAGCCAACAAGCAGATGCTCAACCCCGTGAAGGTGCTGACATCAGGCGTGGAGCGCACGGGCGACCAGCCCTTCTTTGCCGGCGGCAAATGGCGTTTTTCGCAGCGCGTGGCCTGGTGGGACACTTACGCCGACGCCACGCCCGTGGTCGTTGGCCACTACTGGCGCCGGCGCCACCCCATCGACCGCAGCGCCGTGGGCAAAGAGGATGTGGACCTGTTCGAGTCCATTGCCCCGCTGGCCTGGCACGGCCTGCGCCGCAATGTGTTCTGTGTGGATTATTCCGTCGGCGGCAGCTGGCGCGCGCGCAAGGACGGCCTGGCACCGCAGCCGCACTTCAAGCTGGCCGCACTGCGCTGGCCCGAGCGGGTGCTGCAGTTTGACGACGGCACCAGCGAGGCGACCCTTGGCTTCGGGGGGCACGCCCGCTGATCGCAAACCGCGCCAGCTTCGGCGCCTGAATTACCGCTCTGCATGCGACTGCTGCGACGACCGGGCCGCGCCGCTGGAGCTGCGCAGCGACAGCACGACGGAGCCGGCAATCAGCGTGGCCGTGACAGCCAGCGCCCAGCCGATCGGGATCTTGTAGAAGTCGATCAGCAGCATCTTGGCGCCGATGAACACCAGCACCAGCGCCAGACCGTAGGCCAGCAGGTGGAAGCGGTTGGCCAGGTCGGCCAGCAGGAAGTACAGCGCGCGCAGGCCCAGAATGGCGAAGATGTTGGCCGTCAGCACGATGAACGGGTCGCTGGTGATGGCGAAGATGGCGGGGATGCTGTCCACGGCAAAGATGATGTCGGTGGTGCCGATCAGCACCAGCACCACGAACAGCGGGGTGTAGTGCTTGACGCCGTCGATCATGGTGCTGAGCTTTTCGCCGTCAAACCGGTCGGTGATGCGCATGCGCTTTCTCAACAAGCCCAGCACCGGGTTGGTGGAGATGTCGGGCTCCTGGCCGGCGGCAAACCACATCTTGATGCCGGTAAACACCAAAAACGCGCCAAAGACATACAGCAGCCAGTGGAAGGTGGCCAGCAGCCAGGCGCCCACCAGAATCAAGAGCGTGCGCAGCACGATGGCGCCGATGATGCCGATGATCAGCGCGCGCTTTTGGTATTGCGGCGGCACGGCAAAGTAGCTGAACAGCATCAGAAAGACAAAGATGTTGTCCACCGACAGGCTTTTCTCCACCAGATAGCCGGTGATGAACTGCATTGACACCGTGTTGGCGACTTCGCGGCCCTGACTGCCGTCCAGGTACCACCACAGGATGGCGACGAACACGAAGGCCAGGCCGAACCACAGCAGGCTCCAGCGCACGGCCTCGCCCATGGTGACCTTGTGCGCGCCCTGGCGCTCCATGACCAAAAGATCGACGGCGATCGCCGCCACCACAAAGACGGCGAAGCCCGCCCACATCCACCAGGTTCCTATGGTTTCCATGATTCCTTCTCCCGACAGGGTTTGTGCCACTGGGCCGGCGGCCCGAGGTGGTGCAATGTAGAGGCAGCATGAATGAATAAAAACCTGCCTTATCAGTACGATGACTTCGGTTTTTACGAAGTAACCCGCTATCCAGCCCAGCACAGCCCATGAGCCAGAGCTTCAATTACCGCCATCTGTATTACTTCTGGGTGGTTGCCAAAGAGGGCGGCATGGCGCGCGCCGCCGAGCGACTGGACATGGCCGTGCAGACCATCAGCGCGCAGGTGCGCGAACTGGAAAAGGCCCTGGGCGTGAGCCTGCTGCGCACCGAAGGCCGCAGCCTGATGCTGACCGAGGCCGGCGTGGCCGCGCTGCACGAGGCCGACCACATCTTCGCCCTGGGCGAGCAACTGCCCCAGCGCGTGCGCGAGGCGGCCAGCGGCCCCACGCTGCGCCTGAACCTGGGCATCTCCGACGGCATTGCCAAGCTGGCCGTGCACCGGCTGCTGACGCCCGTGCTGGACGAGCCCCACCTGCGCCTGCTGTGCCATGAGGGCGAATTTCAGCCCCTGCTGGGCGAGCTGGCGCTGCACAAGCTGCACGCCGTGCTGGCCGACCGCCCCGCCCCGCCCAACCCGGCGCTGCGCAGCACCAGCCAGCTGCTGGGGACCAGCGCCATCGCCTGGTACGCCCCGCCGCTGTGGGCGCAGGCCGCGCGCCACCAGTTTCCGCGCAGCCTGGCGGTGGTGCCGGTGCTGCTGCCCACCGAGCACGCCGCCATGCGCGCGCGCATCGACCACTGGCTGGAGCGCGAGCGCATCCGCCCGCACATTGCCGGCGAGTTTGAAGACAGCGCCCTGCTCAGCACCTTTGCCGCCACCGGCATGGGCGTGATGCCCGCGCCCGAAACGCTGGGCACGCACCTGACGCACACGCTGGGCCTGGTGCATGTGGGCACCACCCCCGAGGTGCAAGAGCAGTTCCACCTGATCTACAGCGCCCGCAAGGTGATGCATCCGCTGCTGACGCGCCTGCTGCAGGCGGGTGCCAGCGGTGCGCTATTGAATCAGGAGCTATAGGCGCTTTTCATACAAGGGCTTGATGCCAAGACAACCGGATTCGCGCCTGCGCGGGAATGGGGCAGACATGGGTCACGCGAATGTCACAGCAGCCCCCCAGGCTCGCCGCTTTTGCACAGACCACAGGCTTTCCGATGACCGCCACCTCTGCCCTCGCCAAACTGGTGCTTGCCACAAGCGCCGCCCTCAGCCTTGCCGCCAGCGGCGGTGACGGTGTGCCCGCATGGCCGCCCGAGCGCGCGGTGATCGCGCACCGCGGCGCTTCGGCGCTGCGCCCCGAGCACACGCTGGCCGCCTACCAGAAGGCCATCGACGACGGCGCTGACCTGATCGAGCCCGACCTGGTCATCACCAAGGACGGCGTGCTGGTGGCCCGCCACGAAAACGCCATCGCCATCCTGAACGCCGACGGTACCGTGCGCGAAGCCACCACCAACGTGATGGAGCGCCCCGAATTTGCCGACCGCAAGACCACCAAGGTGATCGACGGCAAGTCCATCACCGGCTGGTTCACCGAAGACTTCACGCTGGCCGAACTGAAGACCCTGCGCGCGCGCGAGCGCATACCGGCCGCTCGCCCGGCCAATACCGCCTACAACGACCAGTTCGAGGTGCCCACGCTGCAAGAGGTGATCGACCTGGTCAAGGCACAGTCCGCCGCCCGGGGCCGCACCATCGGCATCGAGCCCGAGACCAAGCACCCCACCTATTTCCAGTCCATCGGGCTGCCGCTGGAGCTGCCACTGCTGGCCACGCTGGAAAAAAACGGCTGGAACCACAAAGCCGCGCCAGTGATCGTGCAGTCCTTTGAGGTGGGCAACCTGAAGGCAATCCACCAGCGCAGTAACGTGCGCCTGGCGCAGCTGGTCGGCAATGGCCGGCCCTACGACTTCGTGGCGCAGGGCGCGTCCAACACCCGCGGCTACGCAGACCTGGTCACCCCCGCCGGTCTGAAGGAAATCGCCACCTACGCCTATGCCGTGGCGCCGCACAAGGAGCTGATCATCCCGCTGGTGCGCGACGCCCGCCGGGTGGCCACGGGCCTGGGCCAGCCCACCAGCCTGGTGCGCGATGCCCACGCCGTCGGCCTGAAGGTGCAGGACTGGACCTTCCGCCCAGAGAACCGCTTTTTGCCCGCCTCGCTCAAAGGCCAGCCGGACAGCGACGCCACCGCGCGCGGCGACAGCGTGGCGGAAATCCAGGCCTACCTGCAGACCGGCGTGGACGGTGTGTTCACCGACGACGCCGCCGTGGGCCGCCGGGCGGTGGATGGCTTGCAGCCCTGAGCGGCGCTGTCGCGCTCCCCGCCCTGGGCGCAGGGCCGGGAGCGGGGCAGGGAGCGCGGGGCCGCCCTGCGACAATCGCCCGCATGAATTCCTCCGTCTTCGCCCCTCTCCAGAACGACACCTTCCTGCGCGCCTGCCGCCGCCAGGCCACCGACTACACCCCCCTGTGGCTGATGCGCCAGGCGGGCCGCTACCTGCCTGAATACAAGGCTACGCGCGCCCAGGCTGGCAGCTTCATGGGGCTGGCCACCAACGTGGATTACGCCACCGAGGTCACGCTGCAGCCGCTTGAGCGCTTTCCGCTGGATGCGGCCATTTTGTTCAGCGACATCCTCACCGTGCCCGACGCCATGGGCCTGGGCCTGACGTTTGCCGAGGGCGAAGGCCCACGCTTTGCCAAAACCGTGCGCAACGAATCCGACGTGGCCGCGCTGGCCGTGCCCGACATGGACAAACTGCGCTATGTATTTGACGCGGTCACCAGCATCCGCAAGGCGCTGAATGGCCGCGTGCCGCTGATCGGCTTTTCGGGCAGCCCCTGGACGCTGGCCTGCTACATGGTCGAGGGCAAGGGCAGCGACGACTACCGCCTGGTCAAGACGCTGATGTACAGCCGCCCCGACCTGATGCACCGCATTCTGGCCATCAACGCCGACAGCGTGGCGCAGTACCTCAACGCCCAGATCGACGCGGGCGCCCAGGCCGTGATGATTTTCGATAGCTGGGGCGGCGTGCTGGCCGACGGGTGCTTTCAGCAGTTCAGCCTGGAATACACCCGCCGCGTGCTGGCGCAGCTCAAGCGCACCGGCGTGGACGGCCAGGACGTGCCGCGCATCGTCTTCACCAAGGGCGGCGGCATCTGGCTGGAAGATATGAAGGACATCGACTGCGAGGTGCTGGGCCTGGACTGGACGGCCAGCCTGGCCAAGGCGCGCGCCATCGTGGGCGGGCGCGTGGGCGGCCCGGGCAAGGCGCTGCAGGGCAACATCGACCCCAACGTGCTGTTTGCCCCGCCCGAGGCCGTGGCAGCGCAGGTGCGCGCGGTGCTCGACAGCTTTGGCGCCCCCCACACCGACCGCACATGCAGCGGCCCCACACATATCTTCAACCTGGGCCACGGCATCAGCCAGTTCACCCCGCCCGAGCATGTGGCCGCGCTGGTGGAGACGGTACATGGTTACTCGCGCAGCCTGCGGCTGCGGTAAACCCTGGCAAGCCGCAACTTGACTTATGCACACTTTTGACCATGGCGCTCTGCGGCGTTCATGCGACTGTCGCCTGCCATGCAGGGCGGGCGGCAATCATCAAAACGGCGTAAGTTGTTGATTTATTTAGACCGGGTGGTGATGCCGTTTTTGTGGGCAGACTAAGCAAAGCACGGTGCGACAAGGCTTTACGCAGGAGCCTCAGGGGATATCAACAAAGTTATCCACAGAAAACCTGAACTTCTCCTGAATCACCAGACAAATCAAGCACTTGCCGCATGTTTTGCATCAGAAGTCACGCATCCGGCATTGCCCTACCACATTTTTTACGTGTTTCAGGCTATTGACAGCGCAGTTGTACACATGTTTGACGCTTCAATGACAGCACCCATCAGGCACGAACTGCGCCTACACCATCTAGCGCACGGCAGCAAAGATCATTGATTCATAAGGAATTATTTCCGATTGATTTAGCCAATACGCTAGCACCACAGCACGCAGCCACGCGCTTTTCGGGGCGGGCGACAGCATCTGTCAACAAAGTTATCCACAGAAGCGGCCATTGCCTGGGGACAAGGCTGTGAAATGATCGCTGCTGCCTCCCCCCACTCGCCCGCCCGCTCCCCCCTTTGAGCCGTCTGCCCAGCCTCTCACCCATGTCCCCCACAGCCCCCGCAGCAGACCCCCACCCGTCTGACAGCTACCTGCTGCCGGTGGCGGTGAGCACGCCTGCGCACAGCGCGGTGGGCGACCTGCTGACCTACGCCAGCGCGCGCGCCCTGCCGCCGGGCACGCTGGTGCGCGTGCCGCTGGGCCGGCGCGAGGTGCTGGGCGTGGTCTGGGACGCCCCGCCCCAGCCCGCGCCCCTGCCTCCCGGCATGGCGGCGCGCCCCATTGCCAGCGTGCTGGACGGCATTGCGCCGCTGGACGCCGCCTGGCGCCGGCTGGTGGCCTTCACCGCGCGCTACTACCAGCGCGCGCTGGGCGAGGTGGCGCTGGCCGCACTGCCCCCGCAGCTGCGCGACCTGGCGCCCGAGCAGCTGGCACGCCGCCTGCGCCGCCCCACGCCGCCCGCGCACAGCCCCGATGGCACTTCACCATCCATAGCGCTTACCGCAGAGCAGACAAGCGCTGCAGCCCGTATTGGGGTTGAACGCGGCCCTTTTCTGCTGTTTGGCAGCACCGGCAGCGGCAAAACCGAGGTCTATCTGCACTGCGTGCAGCGCGCCCTGGCCGCCCACCCCGCCGCGCAGGCGCTGGTGATGGTGCCCGAGATCAACCTCACCCCGCAGCTGGAGGCGCGCTTTCGCCAGCGGTTTGCGCCCCAGTACGGCGACGCCGCCGTCGTCAGCATGCACAGCGGCATGACCCACCCCCAGCGCCTGAAAAGCTGGCTGGCCGCGCACACGGGCGCCGCGCGCATCGTGCTGGGCACGCGCATGGCGGTGTTTGCCAGCCTGCCGGGGCTGGCGCTGATCGTGGTGGATGAGGAGCATGACGCCAGCTACAAGCAGCAAGAGGGCGCCCGCTACTCTGCCCGTGACCTGGCGGTATGGCGCGGGCGCGAACAGGGCGCCAAGGTGATCCTGGGCAGCGCCACCCCGTCGCTGGAAAGCTGGCACGCCAGCATCCCCACGGCCGAAGGCGGCCCCGGGCGCTACCTGCGCCTGCACATGCCCAGCCGCATCGGCGCGGATGCGGGTGGAGGTACGACAGCGGACGACGGTGCGGGTTCGGGTGAGCGCACGGTAGCGCCGGTATTACTCCCTCTCCCCCTGGGAGAGGGCGGGGGTGAGGGCCTCCGGCCAGACCCAAGGCCTGCCGCCCATCAGGCTGACAAAGCCGGCCTGCCGCGCCTGCGCCTGGTGGACATGGGCCAGCAGCCACGCGGTGCTGTGTTCTCACCGCCGCTGCTGGCCGCCATCACCGAACGGGTGGAGCGCGGCGAGCAATGCCTGGTGCTGCTCAACCGCCGCGGCTATGCGCCCGTGCTGCACTGCCACGACTGCGGCTGGAAAAGCGACTGCCCGCACTGCAGCGCCCACCAGGTGTTCCACAAGATCGACCGCACGCTGCGCTGCCACCACTGCGGCGCGGCCCAGCGCGTGCCGCGCGCCTGCCCCGGCTGCGGCAACCCCGACATCCTGCCCCTGGGCCGCGGCACCGAGCAGCTGGAGGAACAACTGGCCGCCCTGCTGCGCAACGTGATCACGCCCGATCGCCGCGCCGCCCGCGTGGCGCGCATCGACGCCGACACCACCCGCGCCAAGGGCGCACTTGAGGAACAACTGGCCCAGGTGCACAGCGGCGAGGTGGACGTGCTGGTGGGCACGCAAATGGTGGCCAAGGGGCATGACTTCCGGCGCATCACCCTGGTGGCAGCGGTGCAGCCCGACGGGGCCTTGTTCAGCAGCGACTTTCGTGCGCCCGAGCGCCTGTTTGCCCTGCTGATGCAGGCCGCCGGCCGCGCCGGGCGCGACGCGCGCTACGTGGCCGCGCAGGGCAGCGCGCCCGAGATGTGGGTGCAAACCTGGCACCCCGACCACGCGGTCTATGCCGCGCTGCGCCGCCACGACTACCCCGCCTTTGCCGCGCGCCAGCTGGCCGAGCGCAAAGAAGCCGGCATGCCCCCGTTCACCCACCAGGCCCTGGTGCGCGCCGACGCCCGCGCGCAGGAAGCGGCCCAGGCCTTTTTGCAGGCGGCCTGCGACGCCGCGCGCGGCGCAAACCTGCCGGGGCTGGATCAAGTGTTCCTGTTTCCGCCCGTGCCGCTCACCATCCAGCGCGTGGCCAACGTGGAACGCGCCCAGATGCTGCTGGAAAGCGCGAGCCGCGCCGCGCTGCAGCGCTTTCTGGCGGCGTGGCAGCCGCTGCTGCACGCAGAGCGCCCACGCCATCGCGGCCTGGTGCGCTGGCTGGTGGACGTGGACCCGCAGGTGATCTGAGGTGGCTTGCGATGGTATGAGGTGATTTAGGGCTCCAACGCTTGCACATCAAGCGCTGACAGCTATCAAAAGCGAAGCAATCCGCAGCAACGGGGAAAATTGGAATCTGCCCCCATTGTTTTTGCTCAGCGCACTTTCGAGCGCCGCGCGGCAACGCCCAGGCCCGCCAGCGCCAGCCCCATCAAGCCCATCGTGCCAGGCTCGGGCACCTGGTTCTGGTTGGCCGACACATTCATCACATAGGCGCCGTTGCTACCCAGCGCGCTGCCGCTGACGGCAAAGTTGTTGCCAAAGCTGCAACTGAAGCGGCACACCCCGATGAAGTAGTCACCCGCAGCCACATTGAAGTTGAGGATGGCCGCATCGAGGATGAAACTGCCGTCGTAGCTGTAGTCGTCGTTTGCCGCCAGCAGCAGTCCTGCAGCGTTCCACAGGCCCACTTCCATGTCGGTCTGGTTGATGCTGTCGAAGTCGATCGTGACAGACCCGCCGGACGTGCCAAAAGTGTAGAAGTCATAGGCAGTCTGCAGCCCCGACCGCGTGACCTCGACGTGCGGCTGCGTGGTCGAGTTGGTCACCGTGGCAACAAAGTTGGTCGAAAAAAGGCTTGCGTCAAGGACTTGCGCAGTGGCAGCACTGCCCGCGCCGACAGACGCCACAGGCAAGGCATGGGCTGCAAACCCGGCCATACCGAGCGCAGCGGCAAGCGCAAATCTGGAAAACTGGGTCATGGGACTTCCTGGTGCTTGTTGAGATGAATGAGTGCCCGTGGATCGGTTCAGCACGGCGGCTGTGGGCACAGGCGCAATCAAGCACATTGCATGCCATACGGTCGCAGACTGGTTCGATTCGTTACAGATCAAACACTTGCAGGTATTGCAACAAGCCCCCACCCCGCCCAAAGAGGCACAGGTGTAAAGCGGATCGACACTGCGGCGACAGGAAACGGGAATCCGCCCCCATTGATACGACCCCATTCATGTGCTGGATTTTTCCCATAAGCCCTTGTCAACCGGGCGCCACCAGCTATCAAAAACAAAGCGCTCAGGTCATCAGCGCCACTGCGGCAGAGAAGCTCAAGAACGCCAGCGCCGTACTCACCAGAATGACGCGCGCCACGCGCCCGCCGTGGGCGCCGAAACGCTCGACCAGCAGCGCCACGTTGCTGGCGCTGGGCAGTGCGGCCAGCAGCACCAGCACGGTCAGGGTGAAAGGCGTGATCTGAAACCCCAGTGCGACGGCGGCACGCCCCACGCACCACACCAGCAGCGGGTGCGCGATGAGCTTGGCCAGCGCAATGGGCACGTACTGGCCGGGCGGCACGTATTCATGCTGGTTCATTTGCGACCGCGCCAGCACCGCGCCGATGGTGAACAGCGCCACGGGCGACGCCGCGCCCGCCAGCATGGCCAGGGTTTTGTCCACGGGTTCGGGCAGTTGCCACTGCAGGGCCGACGCCACGCCGCCCAACACGATGGACCAGGGCATGGGGTTGGCGGCCATGCCGCGCAGCGCGTTGCGCAGCGCCACGCCCACACCGTGGGCACCCCCGCCATCCGCGCCGTTGTCGCCCCCGCCGCCCAGGCGCGACAAGGCGATGCACAGCGATGTGGTGATGACCATGTCCACCGCCAGGGTCAGGATGACGGTGCCGGCGCTGTGCTCGCCCAGCAGCGCCACCAGCAGCGGCACGCCCATGAAGCCGGAGTTGGGAAAGGCGGCCACCAGCGCGCCAAAGGCCGCGTCGTTCCAGCCCCGGCGCCGCAGCGTCAGGGCCACCGTGCCCCCCACCATGATCAGCGCGCACAGCAGATAGACGCCCGCCGCAGCCGGGTCCAGCAGCTGGGCGATGGGCGTTTGCGCGCCAAAGCGGTACAGCATGGCGGGCAGCGCAAAGTACAGCACAAAGCTGTTCAGCCCGCCGATGGCGGCCACCGGCAGCGCCCCGGCGCGCGTGGCCAGGTAGCCGCACAGCACCAGGGCGAAGAAAGGAAAGGTGATCAGCAAGACGGACAGCACGGGCGCGATTGTGGCGCCCTCCGCAAGCACTGGGCCGCGTGGGTGGACGCCGGGCGGCGCCGGTATCATTGCGCGCTGTTTCCCGCAGCCTCTCATCGGCACTTTCTGCGGCACTTTCCGTCGCCCTCCGCGCAAACCCACCCCATGTCCGCAGGTCTCAACCTCGCCCAGCTCCAGGCAGTGCATTACACCGAAGGCCCGTGCCTGGTGCTGGCGGGCGCGGGCTCGGGCAAGACGCGGGTGATCACGCACAAGGTCGCGCGGCTGATCGAGACGGGTCTTGCGCCCCGGCGCATTGCCGCCATCACCTTCACCAACAAGGCCGCGGCCGAGATGCGCGAGCGCGCCACCGGGCTGATCGGCCGCGCCGCCAAAGACGTGCTGGTGTGCACCTTCCACGCGCTGGGCGTGCGCATGGTGCGCGAGGACGGGCATGTGCTGGGCCTCAAGCCGTCTTTCAGCATCCTGGACCAGGACGATGTGACCGGCATCCTGAAGGACTGCGCAGGCGGCACCACCGACCTGGCCACCGCGCGCCAGTGGCAGTGGACCATCAGCGCCTGGAAGAACCAGGGCTGGGACGCGCGCAAGGCGCTGGCACTGGCCAAGGACGACCACGAGCGCAGCATCGCCCTGATCATGCAGCGCTACGAGGAGCGCCTGAGCGCCTACCAGAGCGTGGACTTTGATGACCTGATCGGCATGCCCATGCGCCTGCTGCGCCAGCACCCCGAAGTGCGCGAGAAGTGGCAGCGCCTGCTGGGCCATGTGCTGGTGGACGAATACCAGGACACCAACGCCACGCAGTACGAGCTGCTCAAATTTCTGGTGGGCGAGCGCGCCCGCTTCACCGCCGTGGGCGACGACGACCAGAGCATCTACGGCTGGCGCGGCGCCACGCTGGACAACCTGAAAAAACTGCCGCAGGACTTTCCGCAGCTCAAGGTCATCAAGCTGGAGCAGAACTACCGCTCCACCAGCGCCATCCTGCGCGCGGCCAACCACGTCATCGGGCCCAACCCCAAGCTGTTTCCCAAGACGCTGTTCAGCGAACTGGGCGAGGGCGAGCCCGTGCGCGTGGTGGACTGCGACAACGAAGAGCACGAGGCCGAACGCGCCGTGGCCCGCATCCAAAGCCTGCGCGCCGCGGCCAACCCGCCTCCGGCCTGGAAGAGCTTTGCCATCCTGTACCGCGCCAACCACCAGGCCAAGCCGTTCGAGAAAGCCCTGCGCAAGGCCAATATTCCGTACAAAGTGTCAGGCGGCACCAGTTTTTTTGACCGCGCCGAAATCCGCGACCTGTGCGCCTGGTTCCGCCTGTGGATCAACAATGATGACGACCCGGCGTTTTTGCGCGCGGTGACCAGCCCGCGCCGCGGCATAGGCCACACCACGCTGGGCGCCCTGGGCGAATTTGCCACCCAGCACAAGCAAAGCATGTTCGGCGCGCTGTTCAACGCCATGCTACCCGCCGTGATTCCCAAGCGCGGCCTGGAGGGGCTGCTGGAGTTTGGCCGCACCATCAACGACCTGGAGCACCGCGCCCGCCACACCCACGGCCATGAGGCCGCGCGCGCGTTTCTGGCCGACTGGCTGAAAGAAATAGGCTACGAGCAGCATATCTACGACAGCGAAGACAGCGAAAAGGTAGCCGCCGCGCGCTGGAGCAATGTGCTGGAGTTTTGCGACTGGATGGCCCAGCGCGCGGGCGGGCAGATCGACGACAGCGCCGGTGCCACCACCCAGGCCGCCACCAAAAGCCTGCTGGAAGTGGCCCAGACCATCGCGCTGCTGTCCACCATTGCCGACCGCGAGCAAGACCAGGACATGGTGGTGCTGTCCACCCTGCACGCCAGCAAGGGCCTGGAATGGCCGCACGTCATCCTGGCGGGCGTGACCGAGGGCATGCTGCCCTTCAAGCTCGACGATGACGAGGGCCGCCAGCAAAAGGTAACCGACGACATTGCCGCCCGCCTGCAGGAAGAGCGCCGGCTGATGTACGTGGGCATCACCCGCGCCCAGCGCACGCTGGCCGTCAGCTGGACCAAAAAGCGCAAAAAGGGCCGCGAGATGGTGGCCGCCCAGCCCAGCCGCTTCATTGCCGAAATGCAGCTGGACGCCGCCACCAGCCGCGAAGACCCGCGCGAAAAACTGCGCCAGCTGCGCGCCGAATTTGCCGCCAAGGCCCAGGCCGCCGCCAGCACACCGCCCTGAACATCGATGCTTAAAACTACACTTTTGATAGCTGCCAGCGCTTGCTTTATAAGCGCTTGCGCCCAGTTTGGCCCTGATTCGCCAGGCACCGCAGGCGCAGCAATCACCACGCGCCCCGCCTGCCCCACCCCCGCGCAGATGGAGCAGCCCGAGCTGGTCGGCCGCTGGCAGGCCGACATGCCCGGCCAGCGCGGCCCGGTGGTGCTGGACCTGAAGCCTCACCCCGAGTGGGACGGCACCGTGAAGGGCTTCATCCACCGGCCCGGGTTTTCTGCCGTGGTGGTGGGCGACGTGCACCAGGGCCGGGTGACCCTGGAAGAGTCGCGCGACGGCACGCGCGTCAGCGGCAACTGGGACGGCGAAGTGGTGCCCGGCAGCTGCGCCCGCCAGATCCGCGGCGAATGGACCGACGAGGCCGACCGCCCGTTCGCCTTCACGCTGCGCAAGCTGCCATGACGCGCCTGCGCATCGCCAGCCTGCTGGGCGCCGCGCTGCCGCTGGCCTGCCTGGCGCAAGGTGCAGACCGCCCAACCCCCGGCCAGGGCGGCGACAGCGCGGCGGGCTGGCGCCAATGCGCCGCCCTGACGGCCGACCCGCAGGCGCGCCTGACCTGCTTTGACCAATGGGCGCAGGCGCAAGCACGGGCGCAGGCGCAGGCACAGCTCTGGCAGGCGCCCCCGGCCACGGCCAGCGCCCCAGCGGCGGTGGCCGAGAGCCCGACTGGCGCACCGTCCGTTGCAGCGCCCGCCCCGGCAGCGGCGAGCCTTGCGGCCCCAAGCCTTGCCGCTGCGCCGATGGCCACCCCGGCCGCCGGCAACGAGCCGCCCGGCGACGGCTGCCGCGGCAACGGCTACACCACCCTGTCGCGCTTTTGGGAGCTGGAGCCCGGCACCGACTGCGGCGCGCTGCGTTTTCGCGGTTATCGGCCCATGAGCATTTCCGTCACACGGGCCGACAACGTGAACCGCCAGCCCACGTCGGGCAACCCCCTGAACAATGCCACCACCGTCCGCGACTACCGCAACACCGAGATGCGGCTGCAGCTGTCAGTGCGCACCAAGATTGCGCACGACCTGCTCACGCGCGGCGACCCGCATCGGCGCGACTCGCTGTGGTTTGGCTACACCCAGCAGTCGTACTGGCAGGTGTTCAGCCCGTCACTGTCGCGGCCGTTTCGCAACACCGACCATGAGCCAGAGGTGATGTACGTCTTGCCCACCGACATCGCGCTGCCCGGCGGCTGGCGCTGGCGCTATGGCGGCATCGGCCTGGTGCACCAGTCCAACGGACAGAGCCTGCCGCTGTCGCGCAGCTGGAACCGCATCTACCTGATGAGCGGCATGGAGCTGGACGACCGCTGGCGCGTCACCGGCCGCATCTGGAAGCGCCTGCCCGAAGACGCGGCCGACGATGACAACCCCGGCATCAGCAACTACATCGGCCGCGCAGAGCTCGCCGTATCGTGGAGCCCCAGCCCCGACGACACACTGGCGCTGACTGCGCGCCACTCGCTCGGCACCACCGCGCGCGGCTCAGTCCGGCTGGAATGGCTGCGCAGCCTGGGCACCAGCCTGGCGGGCGATCGCACCAATCTGCGCCTGCACACGCAGCTGTTTTCGGGCTATGGCGACAGCCTGATCGACTACAACCGCAAGCGCACCGTGCTCAGCGTAGGGCTGAGTCTGGTGGACTTTTGACACACGCCGTTACCGTTTGGCCCGCTGCGTGACTTGAGGCACCTGCGGCGCCGACACACAATCGCAGGCACCGGCCTGGCTATCGACCGCCGGGTGGCGATAAGGCCCAGACTATCGGCGTGCGCGCCAGTCTGGGGCCGATAAGGCGCCGGTTTCACCCGATGTTCCGGCCTTCGTCGTCATGAATGCCCGCAACAATGCAGCCCGGAGGACGAACACTATGGATCTGCAATACCAGCTCAAAGCCGGAAGCTATTACCTGTACGACATGCGCGAGCAGCCCAGCGCCGTCACGGGCGAGCGCCGCTTCAAGCTCAAGACCGACACCGTGGCCATCGCCTTCGACCAGCACACCGGCCAGATGCACCAGCACGGCAGCCCGGCGCGCATCCAGTCGTGGGCCATGCACCAGCGCCGCCGCCTGCGCGCCGCCGGGGCGCTGGACGAGGCCAATGACATCGTCGTCGTCTCGGGCCCGCTGCCGGTGGAAGAGCTCAACAAATGCCTGTGGATCAGCGGCTACTGCCGGCGCCTGTTCACGCGCCTGGCCAGCCTGCCGCACGGCAAGCTGCAGCGCCAGCCGTATCAATGGAAAAAAGCGGCCTGAGCTCTGGTTTTTCGGGCGCTGACAGCTATTGTTTCAATAGCATATCGTCACGTCGATGCACCAACAAAAACGGGCCTTTCGGCCCGTTTTTTCATGGGTACACCCTGCACCCAGGACGGCTGCAGGCCCCGTCAGGCCGCCTCGTCCTCAATGTCGTCATCGTCGTCATCGGGCAGCTCCTGCGGCTCGGCGTGCTTGACCACGGTGACCGGCACCGGGCATTGCTGCACCAGTGCCTGCGACACCGACCCCAGCAGCGCCCCGCGCAGACCGCCCAGACCACGCGCGCCGATGATGAGCGCGTCGCAGCCACAGCGCTCCACCATGTCCACCAGCGTGGCGGCCACCGGGCCCAGGCCGATCTCGGTCTCAAAGGGCACGCCCGCGGCCTCCACCATGGCCACGGCCGCGGCCATCAGGTGCTGGCCCGCCTCGACGCTGGCGGCAGCCACGGCATCCGCCCCCTGCGTGGCCAGCTCGATCAGCGAGGCCTCTTCCTGCACATGGCCCAGCACCAGCGTGGCCTGCAAACCGCCGCGGCGCACCAGCGCAATGCCGTGGCGCACGGCGTCCAGCGCCAGCTCCGAGCCATCCACCGCGATCAATATTCTGAACATGCTGCTTCCCCTTAAAAACGACATGCGGCCAGTGTAGGCCAGCGACGGGCGCAAAGGAGCCGGGGCGCGGTCTGGGACAATCGCCGCCCTATGCTGCAATTCGACCTGCTCACCACCGACCCGTCCAGCCACGCCCGCCGCGGCTGCCTCACGCTCAATCACGGCGTGGTGCAAACGCCCATCTTCATGCCCGTGGGCACCTACGGCACCGTCAAGGGCGTGATGCCGCGCAGCCTGCACGAGATGGGCGCGCAGATCATCCTGGGCAACACCTTCCATTTGTGGATGCGCCCCGGGCTGGATGTGATGCAGAGCTTTGGTGGCCTGCATGCCTTTGAGCAGTGGGACAAGCCCATCCTTACCGACTCGGGCGGCTTTCAGGTCTGGAGCCTGGGCAGCATGCGCAACATCACCGAAGAAGGCGTGCACTTTGCCAGCCCCGTCAACGGCGACAAGCTGTTCATGTCGCCCGAGGTGAGCATGCAGATCCAGACCACGCTCAACAGCGACATCGTGATGCAGCTCGACGAATGCACGCCCTACGAGACCAACGGCCACAAGACTACCGAGGCCGAGGCGCGCAAGAGCATGGAAATGAGCCTGCGCTGGGCGCGGCGCTCCAAGGACGAATTTGAGCGCCTGGGCAACCCCAATGCGCTGTTCGGCATCGTGCAGGGCGGCATGTTCGAGCACCTGCGCCAGGAGTCGCTGGATGCGCTGGTGGCCATGGACTTCCCCGGCTACGCCGTGGGCGGCGTGAGCGTGGGCGAGCCCAAGGACGAGATGCTGCGCATCATGGCGCACACGCCGCACCGCCTGCCCGTCCACAAGCCGCGCTACCTGATGGGCGTGGGCACGCCCGAAGACCTGGTGGAGGGCGTGGCCCAGGGCGTGGACATGTTCGACTGCGTGATGCCCACGCGCAACGCGCGCAACGGCACCATCTTCACCCGCTACGGCGACCTGAAGATCCGCAACGCCCGCCACAAAAGCGACCACCAGCCGCTCGACACCACCTGCACCTGCCACGCCTGCGCCGGCACCGAGGGCGTGAGCTGGGACGACGGCGGCCGCGGCGGTTTCAGCCGTGCCTACCTGCACCACCTGGACCGTTGCGGCGAGATGCTGGGGCCCATGCTCACCACCATCCACAACCTGCACTACTACCTGAACCTGATGCACGAGGTGCGCGAAGCGCTGGACGCGGGACGGTTTGCGCAGTTTCGGGCGCAGTTCAAGGCCGACCGGGCGCGCGGGGTGTGAAGAGATGTCAACACCTGTGAGCGTACGTCAGAGGGGTTGAAAAAAGCCCCTGCGCGCGGGGCGGCAGGGGCCGGGGCGGGCAACGCGGGCATGGCCCGCGCCGCGCAGGTGGTTGGCCGATCAGGCGTTCTGGCTGCTTTGCAGCGCGGCCACGCGCTCTTCGATGGGCGGGTGCGAGCTGAACAGCTTGCCGATGCCGCCCGCAATGCCCATGGCCTGCATGCTCTGCGGCAGCGCGCCGGGATGCATGCCGCCCAGGCGGTACAGCGCGTTGATCATCGGCTGCTTGCGGCCCATGAGCTGGGCGGCGCCGGCGTCGGCACGGAACTCGCGCTGGCGCGAGAACCAGGCCACGATGATGGCCGCCAGAAAGCCCAGCAGGATGTCGAGCACCACGGTGGTGATCATGTAGCCGATGCCGGGGCCCGAGCTGCTCTCGTCGTTCTTGCGCAAAAAGCTGTCCACCGCGTAGCCGATCACGCGCGACAGGAACACCACGAAGGTGTTCATCACGCCCTGGATCAGCGCCATGGTGACCATGTCGCCATTGGCCACGTGGGCCACCTCGTGGCCGATGACGGCCTCGACCTCTTCGCGCGTCATGCCCTGCAGCAGGCCGGTGGACACCGCCACCAGTGCCGAGTTCTTGAACGCGCCGGTGGCAAACGCATTGGGCTCGCCCTCGTAGATGCCGACCTCGGGCATCTGGATGCCGGCCTTGTCGGAAAAGCGGCGCACCGTCTCCACGATCCAGGCCTCGTCCGCATTGCGCGGCGCGTTGATGATCTGCACGCCCATGCTCATCTTGGCAATGGGCTTGCTCATCAAGAGCGAAATGATGGCGCCGCCAAAGCCCATGACGAAGGCAAAGCCCAGCAGGGCGCCCATGTTCAGGCCGTTGGCCGTCAGGTAGCGGTTGACGCCCAGCAGGTTGGCGACGATGCCCAGCACCACCACGACGGCGATGTTGGTCAGCAAAAAGAGCGCAATGCGTTTCATCGAGGGCTTCTCCAGGGATAGCAGCGGTGGACTGTCCACCAAGGCAACGGAAGTACACAACTGGGGCTGCAGCGCCGCGCTTCAAGCCGGGCGGGCCGCAGCAATGGCGCCCGCCCTGCCCAGCCCGCGCCGCTCAAGCCACGCGGGCGCTGCGGAAAACTTGAGAATCATCATAGAAGCAAAAGTTCTCGTTTTCGGGGCACCAGCCCGGCACACCCAGAACCGGCAGGGGATTGAACGGCTTGGCCGCCAGCCGCTGCGCAGACAAATCCGCAGCCAGCCAGTCATCCACATTTGCTACTGTTTCAATAGCTTCTTGCGCTTGATAGACGTGGGCTGTGATCGATTTTCTTGGTGAAACCAGCTTTTCCAGCAGCGCATGGCCCAGCACCAGCAGCCGCGCCTGCTGCCACAGCGGGCGCAGGTCCACGCACAGCCGGCGCCACTGGCGCGCGGCCAGGGCCTGGTGCAGCGCCGGTGGCGCCAGCAGCAGGGCGCCGTTTTCGTCCAGCACGGTGATCGCATCGCGCAGCGGCCCGCGCACCGCGCCCACGCCATCGGCCGCAATGGCCTGGGCCTGCCACTGGTTGAGGCGGCGCTTGGTGGCCGGGTAGTGCAGCCAGATCAGGCCGTTGAAGAAGTCGTGCAGGTTGTCGCGGGTGGGTACGAGTCGCTGTGCATGGATGAATTGCTCGTAGGCCGTTCCCAGCGACAGTGCCTGCTGGGACGCAAAGCGCACACCGGGCGTCGGGGCGCGGCCCTCGTCCACCAGCGCGTTGAGCGCGTCGGCCACGCTGGCTCCGGCCTGCACCCGCCGGGCAGCGCACTGCCCCAGTGCAGCCAGCGGCGTAAGCCAGGGGCGGCGCCAGTCGATGGTCGCCAGCGCCTGCGCACCGCTCATGCGGCGGCCGGCCCGGCCGCCGACGGCGGTGACGGCCGCGCCGCGCGCTTGTCGCGTACGGCCACGCGGGCGGTGCCCTCGTCGCGGAACTCGAAAGCCTGTGTGGCCGCCAGCAGCTTGGACAGCGAGGCGTAACCGTAGTTGCGTGCGTCGAACGAGGTCTTGTTGCCGATCTGCGTGCCCACGGCGCCCACGCGCGCCCAGCCAGTTTCGTCTGCGGACGCATGCACCGCATAGCGCAGCAGGTTCATGAGGCGCGTGTCCTGGCGCAGCTGGGCCGTGGGCACGCGCAGCGTGGCAGGGCATTGCGGCACGCCGGGGGCCGGGACGTCCTCGGTCCTGGTCGGCGCGGGGCGCGCGGGCTCGGTCCTGGCTTCGGTCGGCGAAGGCAGGGCTGCGGCATCCTCGTCACTAACCAGGGACTCTAGATAGAGGAAGCGCGAGCAGGCATTCACAAAGGGCTTGGGCGTCTGCGCGGCGCCAAAGCCATACACGGCAGAGCCCTTGGCCCGCAGGTGCATGACCAGGGGCGTGAAGTCGGCATCGGACGAGACGATGCCGAATGCGTCAGGCCGCTCGGAGTAGAGCAGCTCCATCGCGTCCACCGTCATGGCCATGTCGGTGGCGTTCTTGCGTTTGGAATAGTCGAACTGCTGGATCGGGCGGATGGCGAACTCCAGCAACCGATCCTGCCAGCCGCCCAGGCCGGACTTGGTCCAGTTGCCATAGGCGCGGCGCACGTTGATCTCGCCCAGCGTGGACAGCTCGGTGAGGATCTCGTCGATCTTGTCGGCCGGCGCGTTGTCCGCGTCGATCAACAGCGCAATGCGCAGCTGGCGTTCCGTCGTGGGCATGAGCGACTGTCCCTTGTTGTCCTACGCCACCAGACGCCAGGCCAGCGCCTCGCCCGCGCGCAGGGGCTTCAGTTCGGCCTCGCCAAAGGCAAAGCTGTCGGGCGGCGTCCAGCTTTCGCGGCGCAGCGTGATGGTGCCCTGGTTGCGCGGCAGGCCGTAGAAGGCCGGGCCGTGGAAGCTGGCAAAGCCCTCCAGCTTGTCCAGCGCGCCAGCGTTGTCGAACGCCTCGGCATACATCTCGATGGCGGCGTGGGCGGTGTAGCAGCCGGCACAGCCGCTGGCGTGCTCTTTCAGGTGCGCGGGGTGCGGGGCGCTGTCGGTGCCCAGAAAGAATTTGCTGCTGCCGCTGGCGGCCGCCTGCACCAGCGCCTGGCGGTGCACCTCGCGCTTGAGCACGGGCAGGCAGTAGTAGTGCGGACGGATGCCGCCGGTAAAGATGGCGTTGCGGTTGTACAGCAGGTGGTGGGCGGTGATGGTGGCGGCGGTGAAACGGTCGGCCTCCTGCACGTATTGCGCGGCGTCTTTCGTGGTGATGTGCTCGAAGACGATCTTCAGCTCGGGGAAGTCGCGGCGCAGCGGGATGAGTTGCTGGTCGATGAACACCGCCTCGCGGTCGAACAGGTCGATGTCGGGGCTGGTCACTTCGCCGTGCACCAGCAGCAACAGGCCCGCCTTTTGCATGGCCTCGAGCGTCTGGTAGGTCTTGCGCAGGTCGGTCACGCCGGCGTCGCTGTTGGTGGTGGCGCCTGCGGGGTAGAGCTTGCAAGCCACCACGCCGGCATCTTTGGCGCGCGCGATCTCTTCGGGCGGGAGGTTGTCGGTGAGGTAGAGCGTCATCAACGGCTCAAACGGCACGCCACCATCGTCACGTTCAGGCACGGCGGCAAGGATGCGCGCCTTGTAATCCAGCGCCTGCTGCGCGGTGGTCACGGGCGGGCGCAGGTTGGGCATGATGATGGCGCGGCCAAACTGCGCGGCCGTGTGCGGCACCACGGTGTGCAGTGGCTCGCCGTCGCGCACGTGCAGGTGCCAGTCGTCGGGGCGGGTGATGGTGAGGCTGTCGGGGCGGTGGGCTGCGGTCATGGGCGGTATTGTCACACCCGTGCGGCGCTTGCGACGGGCGCCAGCGAGGCCATAAGCCAGAACAGCCCATAGCCCAATCAAATCAAGCGCCAGAAGCTATTTATTTAATAGCAATTTCCGGTTATTTTCACTCGGCTACGTGCGCCGACAGGTCGGCATCGCAACCCGTGCCCGCCGCAATCCAGCGCCGCGCCAGGGCAGAGAAAGCACGCACTGCCCACGGGTGGCGCCAGCGCGTCACGCTGGCGGGGGTGGCCACGGCGCCGCACAGGTAGCGCCCTGCCTCGGGCGACCAGCGCAGCGCCGCGCAGGCGCCCCGGCGGCGGCGCGACAGCAGCATGCCCAGCGGGCAGGGCTCGGCCAGGCAGCACAGGCCGCAGCCGTTGCAGGGCGCGCCCAGCGCGGGCTTGGGCGGGGCGCCGGGGTGCAGCCAGACCGTGGCGGTGGGCAAGCTCATGGCGCCTCCCTTACCACCTCAATACAGGCAACAGACCCTTGCCGGTAAATGCACGGACACATCAGGCCCGCAGATTCGGCTGCGGTGGCGTAGCAAGCCCGGGCTAACTCAACGAACAAAATAGACCTCGCAATTCATCCATAAAGACTCATGAACACTCACAAGATGAATCTCAGATAAGCGTCAACAATTTTGAGGCTAGAGCACCGCTATTAGGCAATCTGCACTTGGCCCAAGCCATACGCTCATCGACCTCCAGCATGTCCGGGTACTGCCGCAAAACATCCAAGGCCAGCGACAGAGATTCAATTGGGCAGTTTTGACACACTAGCCGCCAAGCGCCAGCCCCCAACCTATCGGGCTGCTGCAGCAGCTCACGGGCCTTTGCTGCATTCCATGTCCATATCAAATCTGCAGCAGCCCAAGCTAAAGCACTCTCGCTCTTGATAACCTCAGGCAGTTCATCGGCGATGGATGGGCCGTAGCTCATCAAAAACGGCTTTGGGTTTGCAGTCACGGTGTTCCAATGCTCTTTCATCGAGAGCAGTAGAGGCCCTCGCCATTGCTGCGGCAAGGTTTGCGGGCAGGAGGCGAAATAACAACGGCCAGCGTCATCCAACTGATCCAGCGCCCAGTCTGGGGGCAACTTCTCCAGCAGCCAGCGGCGCACAGGGCGCTGGTATTTAAAGCCCCATTTGTCTGGAAGCAGCCTTTCCCACTCCGCGTAGGAGGGCCACACACGTTTCGCTGCATCTTCCGCGGCGAAGCACTGAAATTTTGCGACCAAGGTTTGATCGATCCAGCGCTGGTGCTCACCCAGTTCGCTCGACCACATCCCTTGCCACCAAGCAACATCAGCAGACCACCCGCCTGCCGCAGCTTTTCTTAAATGGGCCATTTGCAGCAAGCGCGGCACATCAGGCAACGGGTGGTCTAAATCCTTGACCCATTCATCGGCAACATGGAAGAAGCGCTGCCAATGCATCGGTAACTGCTCCGCCCCCTTCTCAGGCCATAGGGATTCCAGCCACTCGGGAACCTGAATATCTGCTATTTCTCCCCAGCCAGGGAAAAGCCAGTGCGCCTCAGCCAGAATCTGAGGCGCGGGCAACAAGCTCCAGGCCCAACACACGCTGATCCACTCCAGTTGCAGGTCAGGCATATCAACAGGTCGGGCCCAAGGAGCAGGTAAAGCCCAAGCCACGTCTGCCATATTCAATCGATGAATCACACTGGACGCGAGTGGTAAGAATGCGTCGATCTTGGTGATTTCATTTCCCCGTGCAATACGGCGACCCACGGCGCAGAACAGTGTTTCGGAGGCTCCGATGAAATCGGCACTCTGGTGCTCCATTTCCATGGTGCGGCGGCTCAGTTTCGTCAAAGCTGTTAAGGCTACGCTGAACAAGCCGTCGAAAATTTCCGCGCAAACCTGGATGACGCAGTTTTTTGGACTTTTATGCCTCTCGCGCGGCCCATTTGGGCAGTTCGCGGGGCGCTGAGGCCCGATTTCCG
>NZ_JBFWLZ010000036.1:0-33080 GCF_050251835.1 Diaphorobacter sp.
TGGCGGAGAGGGTGGGATTCGAACCCACGGTAGTGTTGCCACTACGCCTGATTTCGAGTCAGGTACATTCGACCACTCTGCCACCTCTCCTGTGTGTCGAAGCTTACGATTCTAGCAGGTAATTTCATGGAGCCAGCACGGTCAGGCCATCCATGTAGGGACGCAGCACTTCAGGAATCGTGACGCTGCCGTCTGCATTCTGATGATTTTCCAGCACGGCAACCAGCGCGCGACCGACGGCCAGGCCGGAGCCGTTGAGGGTGTGCACCAGCTCGTTCTTGCCTTGGGCATTCTTGAAGCGCGCCTGCAGGCGGCGCGCCTGAAAGGCTTCGCAGTTGCTGACCGAACTGATTTCACGGTAGGTATTCTGCGCGGGCAGCCAAACTTCCAGATCGTAGGTTTTGGCTGCGCCAAAGCCGATATCGCCGGTGCATAAAGCCATGACGCGGTAGGGTAAGCCGAGTTGCTGCAACACGTTTTCGGCGTGTCGGGTCATTTCTTCCAGCGCCTCGTAGCTCTTGTCGGGGTGCACGATCTGCACCATCTCGACCTTGTCGAACTGGTGCTGGCGGATCATGCCGCGAGTATCACGGCCGTAGCTGCCGGCTTCTGATCGGAAGCATGGTGTGTGTGCCGTAAGTTTGATGGGCAGTTCGGACTCCTGCACAACCGCATCGCGCACAAAGTTGGTCAGTGGCACTTCGCTGGTCGGGATCAGGTACAGCGCCGCGTTGTCGGGCACGGGCTCGCCATCCTGGCCCCCTTTTTTTGCGGCAAACAGATCTCCTTCAAACTTGGGCAGCTGGCCCGTACCTTTGAGGGAGTCGGCGTTGACCACATAGGGCACGTAGCACTCGGTGTAGCCATGGTCGCGCGTCTGCACGTCCAGCATGAACTGGCTGAGCGCCCGGTGCAAACGGGCAATTCCGCCCTTCATCACCGTAAAGCGCGAGCCAGACAGCTTCACACCCATGTCAAAGTCCAGGCCCAACGGCTCGCCCAAGTCCACATGATCCCGGACAGCGAAATCAAACGCACGGGGGGTGCCCCAACGACGTACCTCAGCATTGGCGCTCTCGTCTGCGCCCACGGGCACGCTCTCGTGCGGCAGATTGGGCACCACGGCGAGCATGGTTTGCAACTCGGCCTGCAACTGTTCCAGACGCACGGCGGAGCCGTCCAGCTCTTGCTTGATGACTGCCACCTGCTCCTTGGCAGCTTCGGCGGCCTCTTTATCTCCCTTGCCCATCAGCATGCCGATCTGCTTGGACAACTGATTGCGTTGCGACTGCAACTCTTCGGTGCGCGTCTGGAGGGACTTGCGCTCGGATTCAAGCGCCTGAAACGTCTGCACGTTCAGGAAGGCTTGCGGCTTCTTGCGGGTTTCCAGCCGCGCAACGGCGCTGGCGAGGTCTTTGCGAAGGAGAAGGATATCTAGCATATTCTTCGATTCTAGTGCTCAGGCACCGGTTACACCGACACAGGAGACACGGCCATGTTCTTCGTATTTGGCCCTTCGGGGCAGATGTACCGCGGCGGACCGGACAATCTCGCGCAGATCACGCCCGTGCGGCGCGTACAGCGACCGAAGGCGCTGCACTCAGGGGCCATGTCGGCCGACGCGCCCTCCAGCCCGGCTGCGCCGCCCGCCGCCCTGCCCGGCCCCAGACCCCATTTGCGCAAGGAGGCCGTATCCGCCTACGTACAGACCGAGCAGGGCCCCGCACAGCAGCGCCAGCCGCTCACGCGTGTGAAAGATGTGATGACCGTGGGCGCCTTGAGCGTGCCGCCCGACGCCCGTCTGAGCGACGCTTGGCAAACGCTGGCGCAGCAGGGCGTGGCCCAGGCGCCCGTCGTCAACGACCAGGGCCAGGCGGTAGGCCTGCTGCTGCGCGCCGACATGGCACCGCTGAATCTGCTGCCCGAGCCCCGCACCATCAGACAAGCCATCGAACTGGCGCGCCGCCCGGTGTCCGAGGTCATGGTCAGCCCCGTGCCGACAGTGGCCGCCGATACCGAGCTGCGCCGCGTTGCCAAGGTGCTGCTGGACACGGGCCTGCCGGGTCTGCCCGTGACCGACGAGCGTGGGCTGCTGACGGGCTTCATCTCGCGCACCGACATTCTGCGCGCCGTGGCGGCCGACCCACCGCTGGATTTGTGGAGTTGAACGCACGCCTGCGCGCATCCACCGGCGTCAGATCAGACGCACCAGCGTCTGCCAAACTGCGTCAGTCGCCCATCACGGCCTGATCGCCGGACAGCACCTGCGCTTGCGGGATGCGGCTGGCCAGCACCTTGTCGATGGTTTTGCCGTCCATGTCCACCACCTCAAACCGCCAGTCCTCCCATTGCACGGTGTCGGTCACCTTGGGCAGCTTGCCGGTCAGCAGCATCACCATGCCGCTGAGCGTGTGGTAGCGGCCCCGGTCTTCCTCGGGCACGGTGGACAGCTGCAGGCGGTCCTTGAGCTCGGGCACGGGGATGTGGCCGTCCAGCAGCCAGCTGCCGTCCTCCCGCTCCACGGCCCAGGAATCCTCGGGGTCCTGCGGACGAAACTCGCCGATGATGGCCTCGATCAAGTCCTGCACGGTGACGATGCCCTGCACCTCGCCGTACTCGTCGATGACGAAGGCCATGTGCACGTCCGACAGGCGGAAGTTCTCCAGCAGCTCACTGGCGCTGATGGTTTCGGGCACGTACAGCGCGGTGTGCAACGGCTGCGTGGCCAGGTCGCGCGCAGTGGTGTCGCGCACGGCGCGTGACAGCCAGTGGCGCGCGTTGAGCACGCCCAGCGTGTTTTCCATGCCGCCGCGCACCACCGGAAAACGCGCGTGGTCCGAGTTCTCAACGCGGCGCAGGTTCTCTTCGAACGACTCCTGTACGTCCAGAAACACCACGTCCGCACGCGGCACCATCAGCGAGCCGATCATGCGGTCGTCCAAGCGGAACACGTTGCGCAGCATCTGGTGCTCGTGCGACTCGATCACGCCGGCGCTGGTGCCCTCGGCCAGCACGGCATGGATCTCATCCTCGGTCACGGAGCTGCCGACATGCTGCTTCACACCCAGCGCGCGCAGCAAGCCCTCGGTAGATATGGACAGCAGGCGCACAAAGGGTTTGGTGGCCAGGGCCAGCCAATTGATAGGCCGGGCCACGACGCGCGCCAGGGTCTCGGGGTAGCTTTGACCCAAGCGCTTGGGCACCAGCTCGCCGATGACAATGGAGAAATAGGTGATCAGCACCACCACCAGGCCGGTAGCCAAGTAGCCGGCCATTTGCGCCTCCACCCCCAGCTGCAGCAGCCAGTCGCCCAGTGGCTGGGCCAGGGCCGACTCGCCCACGATGCCGTTGAGCACGCCAATCGAGGTGATGCCGATCTGGATGGTGGACATGAAGCGCGTGGGGTCTTCGCCCAGCTTGACCGCCGCGATGGCACCGCTATCGCCCTCATCGATCAGCTTCTGCAGACGCGTCTTGCGCGCGGAGACCAGAGCCAGCTCGGACATGGCGAACACGCCATTGAGCAAGATGAGGGCGAACAGTATTGCTATTTCCATATGCAGGGAGCCCAGGAGGCTCCCATGTTGTTAAGAAGCGGAAATTGTAAGAGCACCTACATTTTTGCCCAGGCAGGCCCCCTGGCACTATGTGCCTTGCCACATAACCGCCGGTGCAGCATCAGCATCAAGAGGCGTGCAGCCCTTTTTGATCAGGCGCTGGCAGCTATGACTTCAATAGCAACCGCCATGCTCAGCGCGCTGCAGGGCCCGTCTCCGGAAGGTGCTCGGTGATCTCAAGGCCGGTGACGGCGTCGATTTTCAGACCCTTGGGTAGAGGGAACTTCACGGTCTCTTCGATGCCGTTCATCTTGCGCACGGCCACCGCGCCCAGTTCCTTGATGCGCGTGATAACGGCCTGTACCAGCACCTCGGGCGCCGAGGCGCCGGCCGTCAGGCCCACACGGGCAATGCCGTCAAACCATTCGTGGCGCAGCTCATCCGCGCTGTCGATCATGTAGGCGCGCGTGCCCAGGCGTGCGGCCAATTCACGCAGACGGTTGCTGTTGGAGCTGGTCGGGCTGCCCACCACGATGACCAAGTCCACCTGCGGGCTGAGCAGCTTCACCGCGTCCTGGCGGTTTTGCGTGGCGTAGCAGATGTCTTGCTGCTTGGGCTCGCGGATCTGCGGAAAGCGCTGGCGCACGGCGGCAGTGATCGCGGCCGCGTCGTCCACGCTCAGGGTGGTCTGCGTGACCACGGCCAGCTTGTCGGTCTGCGCGGGCTGCACGCGGGCCACATCCGCCACGTCTTCCACCAGGTGGATGCCGTAGTCCAGCTGACCCATGGTGCCTTCGACCTCGGGGTGACCCTTGTGGCCGATCATGATGAACTCGTAGCCCTCCTTGGCCAACTTGGCCACCTCGACGTGCACCTTGGTCACCAGCGGGCAGGTGGCGTCAAAAACGCGAAAGCCCCGGGCCGTCGCCTCGCCCTGCACCGCCTTGCTCACGCCGTGGGCGCTGAACACCAGCGTGGCACCGGGCGGCACGTCAGCCAGGTCTTCGATGAAGATCGCGCCCTTGGCCTTGAGGTCGTTGACCACGAAGGTGTTGTGCACGATCTCATGGCGCACATAGATGGGGCGGCCAAACTTTTCGAGTGCGCGCTCAACGATCTCGATGGCGCGATCCACCCCCGCGCAAAAGCCGCGCGGCTCGGCAAGAATGATTTCCTGCGGCTTGTTCATCACAGAACGCCGATGATCCGCACCTCGAAGGTGACGGACACACCCGCCAGCGGGTGGTTGAAGTCAAAGCACACGGCGCCATCGTCTCGCACCTGCATCACCACGCCCGCGTACTGGCCTGTGCCGTCGGGCGTGGGGAACTGAACCACATCGCCCAGGGTGTATTCCTCGTGGGGGTCGCCCAGGTCGTTGAGCAGCTTCTTGGCCACCCACTGCAGCATGTCGGGGTTGCGCTCGCCAAAGGCCTCGCCCGCAGCCAGCTCGAAGGTGGCGCGCGCCCCTTCGGGCAGGCCGATCAGGCGCTGCTCCAGCGCAGGCGACAGCTCGCCAGCGCCCACCGACAGGGTGGCGGGTTTGTCGTTGAAGGTATTGATCACATCACCCGCCGGGCCAGCCAGGCGGTAATGCAGCGTGAGAAACGAGCCCTGCTGCACGATGGGCGTGGCGGGCACGCTGGGGGACGAAGTGGATGCGTCTGCGGTCATGAAAGCTCTCTATAAACTGGCGGTCATTGTAGAAAACCGGGTAAGCCCCCACGGCCCAGCACCCGCCGCGCCCCATGTCCCTCAAAGACCTGCCCACCGACGCACAACCGCGCGAAAAGCTGCTTGCGCGCGGGCCCGCCGCGCTGTCCGACGCCGAGCTGCTGGCCATCTTGCTGCGCACCGGCATCGTGGGCAAGGGCGTGCTGCAACTGGCGCAAGAGTTGCTTGATGACCCCATGCGCGACACCGCCGGGCGCATCACCGGCGGCGGTTTTGGCGGCATGGCCGGATTGCTGCATGCTGGCGCAGCCGACCTGGCGCGCATCAAGGGCCTGGGACCGGCCAAGCGCGCCGAACTGGTGGCCGTGCTGGAGCTGGCGCGCCGCGCCATGGCCCAGCAACTGCAAGAGCGCGAGGTGTTCGGCTCACCGGACGCCGTCAAGCACTACCTGCAACTGCACCTGGCCGCCCGCGCGCACGAGGTGTTTGCCGTGCTGTTCCTGGACAGCCAGAACCGGCTGATCATGATGGAAGAGCTGTTTCGGGGCACTCTCACACAGACCAGCGTCTATCCGCGCGAAGTGGTGCTGCGCGCCCTGCACCACCACGCGGCAGCCGTGGTGCTGGCGCACAACCACCCCAGCGGCAGCGTGCAGCCCAGCCGCGCCGACGAGGCCCTGACCCAGACCCTGAAGGCCGCCCTGGCCCTGGTGGACGTGCGCGTGCTCGACCATGTGATCGTGGCGCCGGGCGCAGCGCTTTCCATGGCCGAAAAAGGACTGGTATGACGCCGCCGCGCCGCCAGCGCGCCGCCTTCGCCCGCCACACTTCGCTGCGCGCGCTGGCGCATGCGCTGCTGCTGACCCTGGTGGCGGGCTGCGCGCCCGTGGCCACGCAGCTGGCACCATCCACGCACGCAGCGCCGGGCGGCGGACAAGACGGCGCACAACCTGTCGCAAACGACGACGCCCCGCGCCTGCGCCTGATCGGCACTGCTGCCCTGCCCTCCGGCACCAGCTACGGCGGCACCACCGTGGGCGGGCTGTCGGGCATCGACTACGACCCGGTGCAGGGCCTGTACCTGCTCATCAGCGACGACCGCTCCATCCACAACCCGGCGCGCATCTACACCGCCCGGCTGCACTACAGCGCCAACGCACTCGCGCCGCCCGAGCTGACCGGCGTGCGCCAGCTGCTGCACGCCAGCGGCCAGCCCTTTGCCCCGCCGCAGTGGCCCCGCCCCGGCATGGACACGCCCGATCCCGAGGCCGCACGCTGGCTGCCCGGCGGTCTGCAATTTCTGTGGACCAGCGAGGGCGACTTTGAGCGCGGCTTCGGCCCGCAGCTGCGCGCCAGCCGCGCCGACGGCACGCCCGTGCGCGACATCGCCCTGCCAGCCAGCTTCACGCCCCGGCGCGGGCGCGGCCCGCGCAACAACGGCACGCTGGAAGGCCTGGCCCTCACGCCCGACGGCCGCACCGCCTGGCTGGCCATGGAGCTGCCCTGGCGCCAGGACGGCCCCAGTGCCACACCTGCGGCAGCCGGCGCGCCGGTACGCATCACCGCCATCGACGTGGCCAGCGGCCAGCCGCTGCGCCAGATCGCCTACCAGCCCGACGCCGTGCCCCGGGCCCGCCGCCTGCCCTGGGGCGTGCAGATGAACGGCGTGAGCGAGATCCTGGCCGACGGCCCGCACCACCTGCTGGTGCTGGAGCGCGCCTACAGCGCAGGCGCCGGGTTTACCGCGCGGCTGTACCGCATCGACACCCGCGATGGCAGCGACACGCTGGCGCTGCCCGCACTCGCATCGGCGCCTGACCGCGCCAACCACCGCCCCGCGCCCAAGATGCTGGTGGCCGATTTTGAAGCCCTGGGCCTGGATGTGGACAACCTGGAAGGAATGGCCTGGGGCCCGCCGCTGGACGGCAACCGCTGCGTTCTGGTGCTGGTGAGCGACGACAACTTCAACCCCGCGCAGGTCACGCAATTCATTGCAGCCGAATACCTGGCGCCCCCGGGCGGACATGGGCAATGCGGTACAACCGGCAGCAACCCATGAGCGCCGCACTCACCGCCCGATCCTTTGCCGATCTCAAGCCCCTGCGCCGCGCCCTGCAACAAGCCGCAGCGCAAGAGGCCGCGCGCGAGCAGCAGCGGCGCGAGGCCCAGTTGCGCGCGCACGCCGAGCGCCACCTGTTTCAGCAAACCGTAGGCCCGGTGCAGCCCCTCAAGCGCCAGGCAGCGCGCCTGTGGCCGACGCCCGAACCGCCCGAACCACTGCCCATGCAGCGCGCGCTGGACGAAGAGCGTGTGCTGCGCGAATCGCTCAGCGACGAGTTCGACGTGACCACGCTGCTGGACGTGGACGATCAGCTGAGCTTTCGCCGCCCCGGTATCGGCATGGACGTGACGCACAAGCTGCGCGCGGGGCACTGGAGCATCCAGCGCCAGCTGGACCTGCACGGCCTGCGCACCGACGAGGCGCGCGAGGCGCTGGGCGAATTCATCCGCGTGGCCCACCGCACCGGCCTGCGCTGCGTGCGCGTAGTGCACGGCAAGGGCCTGGGATCACCGGGGCGCACCCCGGTGCTCAAAAGCCGGGTGCAGCGCTGGCTGGTGCAAAAGAAAGAAGTGCTGGCCTTCGTGCAGGCCCGCCCGCTGGACGGCGGCGCTGGCGCGCTGGTGGTGCTGCTGCAGCCGGGGCGGCGCAGGCAGGCGGACTGAGAAGCTGAGAGTCTTTTACCGATGCCCGACTTGCACGTCAAAACAGTCAGCAGCGCTTATTCAGCAAGCGTCAGCAGCTATCAACCCAATAGCACGCAAATCAACCCGTGCGGTTGCGCATCCAGTCTGCCGTACCCATGAAGCTGTCGTTCAGGCGCGCGCGCAGGGCTGGGGGAACGTGGGTCTCGCCCATGGCCTGATCCATGCAGGCGACCCATTGATCGCGCTCCAGGATGCCGATGGAAAACGGCAAGTGCCGCGCACGCAAACGCGGGTGGCCAAAACGGTTTTGGTAGTGGTCGGGCCCGCCCAGCCAGCCGCACAGAAACCAAAACAGCTTGTCGCGCGCGTCATCCAGGGTGCTGCCGTGGGCGGCGCGCAGCTCGGCGTAGCCGGGCTCCAGGTCCATCAAGTCGTAAAAACGATCCACCAGCTGGCGGATGCGAGGTTCGCCGCCGATCCAGTCGAAGGGCGTGGCGGGCGGCGTTTGATCAGGTGCAGACATGGCCGCGATTGTAGCAAACCGGCCAATGGCGACCAGGTCTGCAGCCGGCTGCGGGGTCGATCAGCGCAGGCCCTGCGCCTCGGCCCTGGACTGGCATTCAATGCAGCGCGCGGCAGACGGCTGGGCCAGCAGGCGGGACGCGCCCACGGGCTGGCCACAGTCGGTGCATTCGCCGTAGCTGCCCTCGGCCATGCGGGCCAGCGCGGCGCGCACGGCCACCAGCTCGTCGTGATCGCGCGTGGCTTCGGCGTCGCGCACGGTGTCCAGGGCAATGCGGTCGGCCTGGGCCAGCAGGTCGTCGCCCGTCTCGCGGTCCACGCGCTCGGCGGATGCGGTTCGCGTCTCATGCTTGGCCTGACCCAGCTCGGTCAGCAGTTGTTCCTTGCGCTGCTCCAGCGTGTCGCGCAATTGCGCGCATTGGGCTTCAGTGAGTGTGGTGTTGTCCATGACCTTGTCCTTCTGATGCAGACGGGTGTCCATGTTGACACACATGGCGACGGCAATGGCACTGCGGTTGTCCCCACGCAGCCCGCGAGGTTGCCGGATTTGATTTTTGTCAAGCTTTTGACGGACTTGCCATCCATCGGCGGTACAGATCGCCGGCATCCCAGGGCTGGTCGGTGACCAGGCTCAGCGCATGGGCCAGTTCGTCGGCGGCCAGCGGCTCGGCGCTGGTTTGCTGCAGCGCCAGCACGGCGGCGCCTGCCTCGGACGGGTCGGTGCCTGCGGCGCTGCGGCGCTGCACACGCTCTTGCAGCTGCCGCGGGTCTGCATGGCAGTGCAGGATGGTGAAAGGCAGCCCCAGCGCGCCCGCCAGCGCCCGGAAGGCATCGCGCTCGTGCCGGCGCAGAAAGGCGGCGTCCACGATCACCGGGTAGCCCGCCTGCAGCGCGGCGCGGGCCTGGCTGTGCAGGTGATCAAAAGTACGCCGGGTGGCCTCGGGGGTATAGATGTCCAGACCGTGCGCGGCGGATTTGTCCAGCGGCGCCAGACCGTGCAGTCGCTTGCGCTCCACATCCGAGCGCAGGCGCACGGCGCCGTGCTGCAGCAGCGCCGCCGCCACGGTGGATTTGCCCGAGCCCGACAGGCCGTGGGTGATGAGCAGGCGCGGGCGTAGCGGCGCGGCCAGCGTCTCGGCACAGCCCAGGTAGTCCGGCCCCTGCACCGGCAGCGCTTCCGCGCCCTGCCCTGCACGCAGCCGCGCAGCCATGGCGCGCACCAGGGCGCGATAGACCTCGTAGGGACGCAGCACGGCCAGGCCGGCGTAGTCGCCCGTGCCAGCCAGGTAAGCGTCCAGAAAGCGCCAGGCCAGGTCGGCGCGGCCATGGGCGTGCAAGTCCATGGTGAAGAAGCCCGCGTCGGCCAGGGTGTCGATCCAGCGCAGCGCCGGGCTGAATTCGATGCAATCAAACGCGGTGATCTCGCCTGCCAGGCGCACCAGGTTGGCCAGATGCAGGTCGCCGTGGCCTTCGCGCACATGGCCTGCGGCGCGGCGTGCGGTCCAGTCGTCGGCCAGCGTAGGCTGGCGCGCGTCAAACCAGGCGCGCAGCATGGTCAGCCGGGGCGCATCAGGCGCGGGCAGCAACGGCGCCAGCGTATCCATCACGCCGTGGATGGCCTGGGCCACCTGCTCGGCCGTGCCCCAGTCGGCGCCTTCGGGCGCGGCGGACACTTCGCTGTGAAAGCGCGCCAGGCGGGCGGCAAAGGCGTCCACCTCGGCGGGCGCCACGGTGCCCGCGCGCACCAGGGCATCCAGTTCGCTGCCGGTGGCAAAGCGGCGCATGCGCAGCACCCAGTCGATGGCGGCGTCCACATCTTGCGATGTGCCCAGGCGGGGCTGCGCGGGGCTGCCCAGAACGGGCAGCACGTCCAGGTACAGGGTGGGCGCCAGGCGCAGGTTCAGGCGCAACTCCTCGTTGCAGTAGTGGCGGCGCAAGGCGGGGGTGCTGAAGTCCGCAAACGGCAGGCGCAGCGGTTTTTTGAGCTTGTAGGCAAAGTCACGGGTGAGCAGGATGCGCGAGATGTGCGTCTGCACCATCTGCACGGGTGCGTCGCCCGGTGCCTGAAGCCAATAACGCAGTCCCTGCGCCAGCGCGGCGCCGCTGTCGGCATCAACGCGGGCATCAACGCGGGCATGAGCGTCGGCATCACTGTCGGCAGGGGCGGGTGTTTGAATCAAATTAGCCTCCAACCCATGTAAATCAAGCGCAAGCAGCTATCAAAACAATAGTTAATCAACCGGCTTATTCGGCCGATCGGCGCAGGGTGTCCATCACGGGGCGGGTCAGCACCTCGCGCAGCCCCCACCAGCCCGCTGCCAGCGCCAGCACCGCCCCTGCCAGCGCGCCCGCCAGGGGCACCCAGGCCTGGGCCGTCCAGACAAAGTCGAACACGTAGCGCGCCAGCAGCCAGCCCACGGCCACGGCCACGCAGCTGGCCAGAAAGCCCGCCAGCAGGCCCACGCCTGCCAGCTCGGCGCGCTGCACCTGCCGCAGCAGGCTGGCGCGCGCGCCCACGGCGCGCATGATGGCGAACTCGCGCGCCCGTTCCTCGCGCGTGGCGGTGACGGCGGCAAACAGCACCACCAGCCCCGCCGCCAGCGTGAAGGCAAACAGAAACTCCACCGCGCGGATCACCTGCGCCAGCACGCCCTGCACCTGGGCCAGCGTGGCACTGAGGTCCACGTTGGTGATGTTGGGAAAGGCGTGGACCAGCGCATTGTCAAAGCTGGCGCTGCCAACGCCGGGACGCCCCGAGTGGGACGCTGCGCCCCCGGGCGGCAGCGGGCCTTGCGTGGCGGCGGAGCGTGGGGGCCACAGTTCTGGCGCATGAAAGGCGGCCAGGTAGGTGTAGGGCACGTCGGGCATCTGCGCCAGCGGGTACATGACGAAGAAGTTGGCGCGCATGGAGCTCCAGTCCACCTTGCGCAGGCTGGTGATGCGCACGTCGCTGTACACGCCGGCAATGTCAAAGCGCAGGCGGTCGCCCAGCTTCAGGCCCAGGGTCTGGGCCAGGCCTTCTTCCACACTGACGGCGCCGGGTTCCTCGGGTGTCCAGCGCCCGCCCACAATGGGGTTGTGCTGCGGCGCGTCGTGCGCGTTGGAGAGGTTGAACTCGCGGTCCACCAGGCGCTTGGCGCGGTCTTCCTGGTAGTCGTCCATGCTCACGGCCCGGTCGTTGATGGCCACCAGCCGGCCACGGAACATGGGGTACCAGTCGTACTGCGCCACGCCTGCCTGGCGCAGCATCTGCTGAAAGGACTCGGCCTGGTCCGGCAGGATGTTGATCACGAAGCGGTTGGGCGCATCGGCCGGCGTGGCGCGCTGCCAGCTGTCGATGAGGTCGGTGCGCAGCAGCACCAGCAGCACCAGCGCCAGCAGGCCCACGGCCAGGCTGCTGACCTGCACCACGGCATAGACCGGGCGCGCGGCGATCTGGCGCGTGGCCAGCACCAGCCAGCGCGGCGCGGTGGTCTCGCGCACGCTGCGGCGCAACAACCCCACGGCCGCCCACGCCAGGGCCGCAAACAACAGCACGGCCGCGGCAAAGCCGCCTACGGCGATCGCGCCCAGTTTCAGGTCGCGGCTCACCGTCAGCAGCAGCGCGGCAAAGCCCGCCACGCCCAGACCCAGCACGGCCATCGAGGCGGGCCGCGCATTGCCCAGATCACGGCGGATGACGCGCAGCGGCGGCACCTGCGCCAGCTGCAGCACCGGCGGCAGTCCAAACGCGCACAGCAGCGTCAGGCCCACGCCCACGCCAAAGGCGACGGGCCACAGGCTGGCCGCGGGCAGCGCCGCCTCCACCAGCCCCGCCAGCAGCAGCACAAAGACGTGGTGCACGGCAAAGCCCAGCAGCACACCCAGTGCGCTTGCAAACAGGCCGACCAGCGCGAACTCCACCGCGTAAGCCGCGGCAATGGTGCGCTGGCTCTGGCCCAGCACGCGCAGGAGCGCGGCGGCGTCCAGGTTTTCGTTGGCAAAACCGCGCGCCGCCAGCGCCACGGCCACGGCCGACAGCAGCGCCGCCAGCAGCGCCACGAGGTTGAGGAATTTCTGCGCGCGGTCCAGCGTCTGGCGCATCTCGGGGCGGCCGCTTTCCAGCGACTCGACGCGCACGCCGCGCATGTCAGGCCCCGCCACTGCCTGGCCAGCCCAGTCGGTGAAGCGCTGGACGGCATGCGGCGCGCCCGCCACGGCAAAGCGGTAGGTGATGCGGCTGGCGGGCTGCACCAGACCTGTGGCGGGCAGGTCCAGCGCATTGACCATCACCCGCGGTGCAAAGCTCATGAAGCCTGCGCCGCGGTCAGGTTCCAGGGTGATGATGCGCGTGATGCGCAGTTGTCCGTCGCCCAGCAGCAGAAAGTCGCCCAGCTGAAGCGCCAGCGATTCGAGCAGCGGCGCATCCACCCAGACCTCGCCGCGCGCAGGAATGTCCTGGGTGGGAATGCCGGGGCGCTGCGGGCCGTCGGCCACCTGCAAACGCCCGCGCAGCGGGTAGCCGGGCTCCACGCTTTTGAGGGCCACCAGCCGGCTGGCGCCGCCGCGCTCGTCGCTTGCGCGCCCCATGGTCGGAAAGCTCAGCGTGGTCACGCTCTGCAAGCCCAGCGCTCGCGCCTGCTCCACAAAGGCAGCGGGCGTGGGGTTGTCGCTGGCAACCACGGCGTCGCCGCCCAGCAGCTGCAGCGCATCGCGCGCCAGGCCGCCCTGCAGGCGGTCGGCAAAAAAGCCCACCGAGGTCAGCGCGGCCACGGCCAGCGTGACGGCGACCATGAGCAGGCGCAGCTCTCCCGCGCGCAGGTCGCGCAGCAGCGTGCGCCAGCCCAGTCGGACAAAGGCCCACGGGCTGGGCGCCGCGAGACCTCCCGCATGGAGGGCGAGCGTGGGTGCGGTGGTGGCTGTGTCTGCAGTGGCGGGCATGGCTGGCATCATGCCACCCGCCCCGCAACAGGTTTCAGGCTGTGGGTATCGCCGGCGGCTGCGCCAGTTCCGGCTGCAGCACCAGCCGCTCGGCACCGGCGTAGCACAGGAAGCGCCGGTGGGTGGCGCGCCCGATGGCGCACAACCCCAGCTGGCTGGCCACCGCGTGCCCCATTTGCGTCATGCCGCTGCGCGACACGACGATGGGCACGCCCATCTGGGCCGACTTGATGACCATCTCGCTGGTCAGGCGGCCCGTGGTGTAGAACACCTTGTCGCCGCCCCGCATGGCGTCGCCCGGCTGCTGCATCCACATCCAGCCAGCGATGGTGTCGATGGCGTTGTGGCGGCCCACGTCCTCCACAAAGACCAGCATCTGCGCCCCCTGGAACAGCGCGCAGCCATGCACCGATCCCGCGGACTTGTAGGTGGACTCCTGCAGCCGGATTGCGTTGACGATGGCGTACAGATCGGCCTGCGTCAGCACGGCGGGGGGCAGGCGGATGCCGGCCACGTCATCCATCAGACCGCCGAACACGCTGCCCTGGCCGCAGCCGGTGGTGACCAGCTTGCGCGCGGTGCGCTCCTCGATGCGCGCAATGCCGCGGCGCGTGGCCACAGCAGCGGCATTGACGTCCCAGTCCACGGTGATGGACTCGATCTCATCGACCGAATCCACCAGCCGCTGGTTGCGCAGGTAGCCCAGCACCAGCAGCTCGGGGTGCGCGCCCAGCGTCATCAGCGTGACCAGTTCGCGCTTGTCCACATACACGGTGAGCGGGCGCTCTGCAGGGATGTGCAGTTCTTCCTGTTCACCTCGCTCGTTGATGGCCAGCACCGCATGGGTCAGCGGCGCAGCTGCCTGCGTGAGCCGGGGCAGCCATGGCAGCCGGGCGGTTTGATCGGGAGTCTGGCTTTCAGGCGTTGGCGTCATGGTCGCGGCGTACATGTAATTACGCCCCGTCACGCGCGGGGCGCTGCGGGGCGTGCGGGGGGCGCAGAGGCGGTCAGAAACTCAGGGCCACCGCGCCGGGACGCGGGGCCCGCGGGCCGGCATCAGCTCTTCGGGGCAGGTGCGGCAGAGGCGCCCGCTGCGGGTGCAGCAGCGCCGGCAGCGCTGGCAGCGCTGGCAGTGGGGCTGGCAGCAGCACCGGCGACCGGGGGCGTGGCGGCAGCTGCCGTCTCAGGCGGCTTGGCCACGGGCGGGGTGAAGCTGAAGGGGCCCGGGTCGGTGCAAGCGGCCGTGGCCGCAGCGGGCCGGGCATCAGCCGCCGTGCGACGGTAATGCGCCGCCGCCCTGTCCTGCGCCTGGCACAGCTTGTAGGCGTCCACCTTGCCGGCCCAGGCGGATCTGGCAGCGGACTCTGCGGCCTTCAGTTGTGCTTCGGGCGTCGGGGGCGGCAGCTTGGCGCCCGCCACACCGGCCAGCGATGCCAGGGCCAGGCCCAAGGCGCCGCGCTTCACGAGAGTGGTTGCCAACATCATTGATTTCCTCCCACTGCAGGTTGGGGATGCGGAGCCTGCCCCGCGGATGCAACGCCGCTGCGCTGGGCAGGAATCTTGCCGTTGCGAATGTCTTCGGCCCACAGCTCGTGGTGCTCTTGCGCCCAACCCTCGCTGACGTAGCCGGTCTTCATGGCTTTATAGGCGCCGCGCATGCCGATGGTGCCCATGTAGATATGGCCCATCAACAGCGCCATCATCCAGATGGCCAGCGTGGCATGCACCATGTGTGCGATCTGCATCTCGCCCCGCAGCAGGCCCCAGCCGGGGATCAGCTTGTCGAGCACCAGGCCCGACAGCACGACGAACACGCCAGGGATGGTGATACCCCACCAGAACATGCCCTTCTCGCCCGCATTGAAACGGTGCGAGGGCACCTGGTGATCGCCAAACATGCCACCCGCCTTGGACAACCAGACAAAGTCCGCGCGGTTGGCGATGTTGTCCTTGATGAAGGTCAGAATGATCACCGTGAGCGACACGGCAAACAGCGGTCCCATGAAGTTGTGCACGTTCTTGGCGGCGTAGGCCAGCCAGCCGAACAACTGGGCGCCCAGCACCGGCAACAGGAAGAACTTGCCAAACGCCATCAGGATGCCCGTGACGGCCAGCGTGACGAAGGCAATGGCATTGGACCAGTGCGCCGCGCGCTCAAAGGGCGTAAAGCGCTCGATCTTGCGGCCGCCGGTTTCCGGGTGCTCGTGCCCCATCGGACCCTTGGCCAGGTAAAAAATGGCCATTGCCAGGACGACGATGCCCAACAGAGCTGCGCCGTAAGGAATGATCCAGTGGTTGCGCACCTCGCGCCAGGCCTGGCCTGCCGTGGTGTAGCGCGATCCGGGGTACTGCACGAAAGGCTGGATCAGATTTCCCGCCTCAGGCGCCTGCGACTTGGGCAGGCTGCTATAGCCCGTCACGCCGTCACTGACCTGTCGCCACATGGGCGCGTTGTTGCCCGGCTGCACCTTGGCGCGCTCGCCGTTGGTCTGCCCGGCATAGCCCGGCTCCTGGCTGGCATCGGGCCTGACTTCGAAGATGTTCTGACCCTGGACAGCCGCAAGCGGCGCCGGCGCAGCACTGGCAGCCGCGGGCGCTGCCGCGTCGCTGGCAGTGCCTGCGGGGGCTTGCGCCCAGGCAGCACCGCCCACCAGCAGCAAGGCACACAAAAGGTGTTTCATGGCAGGCCTCGCATCACCGCACGCGGGTGTATTCGTTCTGGCCGTACTGCATGCGGGCCTTGAGCTTTTGCTCCCAGCTGCCCGCATCGCCCGCCTTCCAGTCGGGGGCGGTGAAGTTGCTGCCCGTGCCCGCGTAGGGCGGTGCGTCCTGCTTCACGCCACCGCCGGTTTGCGGCTTCTCGCCGCAGGCCGACAGGGCCACCACGGCGCCCAGGGCGCCCAGAACATGCCATGCGCGTGTCTTCATGACTTTGCTCCTGCCGGCGGCTGGCCGGCCTGCTTGGAACCATAGGCTGTGCCCCAGCCCCAGACTTCGGCGCCCTTGCCGCGCTGGATCACGCGGGTGCGGAAGATGTCGGCCACCACGTCGCCGTCACCAGCCAGCAGAGCCTTGGTCGAGCACATCTCGGCGCAGGCCGGCAGCTTGCCTTCGGCCAGGCGGTTGCGGCCGTACTTTTCAAACTCGGCCTGGCTGCCGTGCTGCTCTGGGCCACCGGCGCAGAAGGTGCACTTGTCCATCTTGCCGCGCACACCAAAGGTGCCCTGCGACGGAAACTGCGGCGCGCCGAACGGACAGGCGTAACTGCAGTAGCCGCAGCCGATGCACACATCCTTGTCGTGCAGCACCACGCCCTCGTCGGTACGGTAAAAGCAATTGACGGGGCAGACGGCCATGCAGGGCGCGTCGCTGCAGTGCATGCAGGCGACCGAGATGGACTTCTCGCCCGGTACACCGTCGTTGAGCGTGACCACGCGGCGGCGGTTGACGCCCCAGGGCACCTCGTGCTCGTTCTTGCAGGCGGTGACGCAGCTGTTGCACTCAATGCAGCGCTCGGCGTCGCAGATAAATTTCATTCGTGCCATGGCTGCCTCCTTATGCGCGTTCCACGTTGCAGATCGTGGTCTTGGTTTCTTGCATCATGGTCACGCTGTCGTAACCGTAGGTGGTGGCGGTGTTGACCGCCTCGCCGCGCACGATGGGCGCGGCGCCCTTGGGGTAGTAGGCCAGCATGTCCTGACCCTGCCAGCGGCCCGAGAAGTGGAACGGCATCCAGCAGGTGTCGGGCGCCACGCGCTCGGTCACCAGGGCCTGCACATTCAGGCGCGCGCCGGTGGGGGTGCTGAGCCACACGCGCTCGCCGTTGCGGATGCCGCGGTCGGCCGCCGTCTTGGGATTGATCTCGACAAACGACTCCTGCTGCAGCTCGGCCAGCCAGGGGTTGGAGCGGGTTTCCTCGCCGCCGCCTTCGTACTCCACCAGGCGGCCCGAAGTCAGGATCAGCGGGTACGTCTCGTGCACCTTGTCGGCCAGGTTCTTCTGCTGCACGCTCTTGTACAGCGTGGGCAGACGCCAGAACGCATTCTTGTCGTCGTGCGTGGGGTACTTGGCCATGAGGTCCGGACGGGTGCCGTACAAGGGCTCGCGGTGCTGCGGAATGGGGTCGGGGAAGTTCCAGACCACGGCGCGCGCCTTGGCGTTGCCAAAAGGGTGACAGCCATGCACCTTCATTGTCACGCGGATGATGCCGCCCGACGGGTCGGTCTTCCAGTTCTTGCCCTCCGCAGCCTTCTTCTCGGCATCGGTGAGGTCGTCCCACCAGCCCAGTTTCTTGAGCAGCACGTGGTCGAACTCGGGGTAGCCGGTGGTGATGTCCGCGCCCAGCGAGTGCGATCCGTCTTCGGCCAGCAGGTTGACGCCGTCCTTTTCGACGCCGAAGTTGGCGCGGAAATTGCCGCCGCCATCCATGACGTGCTTGCTGGTGTCGTACAGGTTGGGCGAGCCGGGGTGCTTCAACTCGGGCGTGCCAAAGCAAGGCCAGGGCAGGCCGAAGTAGTCGCCGGTGAAGTCGTAGCCGGTGTCCTTGTCCTTGCCGCCCTTGGCCTTGAGCGTCTTCACGTCGAACAAATGCATGTTCTTCATGTGGGCCTTCAGGCGCTCGGGGCTCTGGCCGGTGTAGCCAATGGTCCAGACGCAGCGGTTGATCTCGCGCAGGATGTCCTCGGGCACGGGCTCGTCCATGCCCTTCACCTTTTGCATCTGGTAGTTCTTGACCAGTTCCTTGTCGAAGCCGAGCTTCTGCGCGAACTGGTACATGATCATGTGATCACTGCGGCTTTCCCACAGCGGCTCGATGACCTTTTCGCGCCATTGCAGCGAGCGGTTGGACGCCGTGCACGAGCCGCTGGTCTCAAACTGCGTGGCAGCGGGCAACAAGTACACCGCGCGATTGGGGTTCAGGTCTTCGGGCTTACCAGGCATGGCGGCCATGGCGGCCGTGGCAGACGGGTAGGGATCGACCACGACCAGCAGATCCAGCTTGTCCATCGCGCGCTTCATCTCCAGGCCGCGCGTCTGCGAGTTGGGGGCATGCCCCCAGAAGAACACGCCGCGCAGGTTGGAGTCCTGGTCGATGAGCTCGTTTTTCTCGAGCACGCCATCGATCCAGCGCGACACCGTGATGCCGTTTTTGCTCATCATGGCCGGCGAGGCGTAGCGGCCCTTGATCCAGTCGAAGTCCACGCCCCAGGCGTTGGCAAAGTGCTTCCACGAGCCCTCGGCCAGGCCGTAGTAGCCGGGCAGCGAATCAGGGTTGGGGCCCACGTCGGTTGCGCCCTGCACGTTGTCGTGGCCGCGAAAGATGTTGGTGCCGCCACCCGACTTGCCCACGTTGCCCAGCGCCAGCTGCAAGATGCACGAGGCGCGCACGATGGCGTTGCCGATGGTGTGCTGCGTCTGGCCCATGCACCACACGATGGTGCCCGGGCTGTTCTCGTGCAGCATCTTGGCAACCTTGAACACCTGGTCTTCCTTGACGCCGCAGGCCTCTTCGACCTTGTCCGGGGTCCACTTGGCCAGGACTTCGTCGCGCACCTTCTCCATGCCGTAGACACGGTCGTTGATGTACTTCTTGTCTTCCCAGCCGTTCTTGAAGATGTGATAGAGCACGCCAAACAGGAACGGGATGTCGGAGCCCGAGCGGATGCGCACGTATTCATCGGCCTTGGCTGCGGTGCGGGTGAAGCGCGGGTCCACCACGATCATCTTGCAGCCGGTTTCCTTGGCGTGCAGCATGTGCAGCATCGACACCGGATGGGCCTCGGCGGCGTTGGAGCCGATGTACAGGGCGACCTTGCTGTTTTGCATGTCGTTGTACGAATTGGTCATGGCGCCGTAGCCCCACGTGTTGGCCACGCCCGCCACGGTGGTCGAGTGGCAGATGCGTGCCTGGTGGTCGCAATTGTTGGTGCCCCAGAAGCTCACGAACTTGCGCAGCAGGTACGCCTGCTCATTGCTGTGCTTGGACGAGCCCACAAAGTACACGCTGTCAGGGCCGCTGGCCTTGCGCAGCTCCTGCATCTTGGCGGTGATCTCATTGAGGGCTGTGTCCCAGCTGATGCGCTCGTACTTGCCGTTGACCAGCTTCATCGGGTAGCGCAGGCGGTACTCGCCGTGGCCGTGCTCGCGCACCGACGCACCCTTGGCGCAGTGCGCGCCCAGGTTGATGGGGGAGTCGAACACCGGCTCCTGGCGCACCCACACGCCGTTCTCGACCACGGCATCGACCGCGCAGCCCACCGAGCAGTGGGTGCACACGGTGCGGCGCACCTCGACCTTGGTGTCGCCAATGGCAACCTTGGCGCCTTCAGCCGCCTGGGACTTGCGCACCAGCGTGAGCTGCGAAGCCGCAAGGCCCACGCCGACGCCCAGACCCGAGCGGCGCAGGAATGCGCGGCGATCCATGGTGGGCAGGGCCTGGGCCAGACCGCGCCGCAGGCTGTGCACGAAGGGCGAAGAAGAGACTTGCGCAGCTTGAGGCGCATGGGAAGATTTTTTAGTCAGCAACATGGCGAACCCCGCTGTGCCGCATCAGATGCGGGTGGTTTTGTAGTAGTGACGAACGTGTTCCGACTCGTGATAGCCGCCGCCTCGCTCAGGAACGGGGCGCGGAGTCTGCTCGGCCACAGGCAGCGGCGTGGCAGCCATGCGCGGCACAACGGCCACCGAGGCAGCTGCAGCACCGACGGCGGCAGCACCGGCAAAAAAACGGCGGCGGGAAGAAGTGGGCTGGTGGTCCTGCATTTGCGTCTCCAGAAATGCTGGCAAGAAAATGAAAAAAGGGCAACGTATGAAGCCGCGTTCATACAGTCTATGACATTGATCAGCAGGGGGCAACGACACCGAGAGTTCGACTCGCCTTTGGCACCCACTGCCGTGCAATGTTTGCGATTTCGCGGTAAGCGCCGCGCAGAGCTCAATCCAGCATGTCGAAGCCCTGCGCCTCCACGGCCATGAAGGCCTGCGTGAACCGCGCCAGGGCCGCATAAAAACGCGCCTGCGGCTGCTGCAGCAGCGCGTCGCACAACTGCAGCACCCACGGCTGCAGATGCGCGGCGAAGAAGGTCTGCTGCGACTGCAGGTGGCACACGCCGCCGTCGTCGCCCGCGATCAGGTAGCGCATCACCTCGCACAGATAGGCGATGTGATCCTCGGTGTCAGGCATGTCTTCACGCGCGGCCAGGCCCAGGCGATGCAGATCGGCGCGCAGGCGGGCCAGCGGTTTTTCGTTCAGGAAACCACTCAGGTAATGCGAGCCATACAGAAACACCGCGGGCTTGCCCACGCCTCCAAAGAGAGCGTCGTACTCTCCCGCCACCGCGCCGTCCGGCATTTCCCGCGCCACGGCGACCAGCTGCTGCCAGGGGTCTTGCAAAAAGGCGCCGCTGGCGGGCGCCTCGGTCACTGCCACGCGCAGCGCATCCAGCAATGCCGGGTCGGGCGGCGCGTAGTACAGCTGCGCCAGCAGGCCGTAGAGCTCGGCGCGCGCGGTTTCCTCGTCCAGCGCCGACGTGGTGGGCGGCGCGTTGAGATGGACAGCGAGATGGCTGGTGTCGGGGCTGCTCACAGGTCAGTCACTTTCGATTCATTCTGGGCGGAATACAGGTCGATCACGCGGCAGTCGCCGCACATCTTGAGGCGCTCCAGCGCCTCGCCCTGGAACATGGGGTGGCCCGCCAGGCGGCCCAGCATGGCCTCGATGGCCTGCAGCGTGCCGAAGGGTTTGCCGCAGCGGATGCAGCCGTAGGGCTGGGTCTCGTGCAGCACACGCGGCTGGCTGCGCTGCGGCGTGAGCAGCAGGCGCGGCTGCAGCGTGATGGCGTTTTCAGGGCAGGTGCGCTCGCACAGACCGCACTGCACGCAGTTGCGCTCGGTAAAGCGCAGCTGGGGCGCCTGCGGGTTGTCTTGCAGCGCACCCGCCGGGCAGGCGCTCACGCAGCTCAGGCACAGGGTGCAGCGATCTTTATCCACGGCCACCGTGCCCCACGGCGACGGCCCCTGGGGCAGCGCGATGGCCTCCGGCAGCGCGCGGGCGGGCGCCTGGGCCACGAGATGGTCCAGCGCCAGCTCCAGCGTGGCGCGCTTGTCGCTCGTCGGCGTGAAACGGGCCGCCTGCGCGGGCACGCTGCCGCGCGCGCCTTCGATCGCCCGCAGCCCCGCATCCAGATCCGCAGCAGACCGGGCATGCACGCAATGCAGGTGCGTGCCCATATAGCCCAGGCCGTGCAGCAGCGCTTGCGCCACGGCCATCTGGGCCTGCAGGGCTTCCACATACTGCGGCGCCTCGTCGCCCGTGAACAGCAGCACGATCTGCGTCGCCCCCTGCGCGATGGCACTGAGCCACAGATCGATACCCACGCTGGCCGTGTGCCACAGCGCCACGGGGATCATGTGCGCGGGCACGCCCTGGGCCACGCCCAGCTGCGCCGCGCGCCCCAGCTCATGCACCAGCGGCTGCCCGCTTTCCTGGCTGTGCAGCAACAGGCTGGGCTGGCGGCCCCCGGCCTGCGCGTAGGTGGACAGCAGGGTGCGGATACGCGCCCCCAGGTCCTGCGCCGACGGGTAGGCATAGCCCATGGCGCCCGTGGGGCAGACCGTGGTGCAGGCACCGCAGCCCACGCACAGGTGCGGGTTGACGACCACCTGCTGGCGCGCCGGGTCGCTGCTGATGGCCTCTGCCGAGCAGATATCCACGCAGGCGCTGCAGCCCACGGTGCGGCTGCGGCTGTGGGCGCAGAGCTTTTGGCGGTAGGTGAAGAACTTGGGCTTTTCAAACTCGCCCACCAGGTCGCGCAGGCGCAGCAGCGCCTGCAGGTCCTGCCCGTCCCAGCGCAAGTACCCCTGCGGCAGCGCGTGCTGCAGGAAGGTGGGCCCCGCCCCGGCCGGGCGCAGGTCCAGCACCAGGTCAAAGTCCTGCGACTGCACATCGGCCTCGCGATCGAAACGGATAGCGCCCGCTACCGAGCACGCCTTCACGCAGTCGCGGTGGCCGGTGCAGGCGGCCATGTCGATCTGGTAGTCCAGCCCGATGGCGTTCTCGGGGCAGGCAGCCACGCAGGCATTGCAGCGCGTGCACAGATCCAGGTCGATGGGGTTGTCAGCCGCCCATTGCAGCGCAAAGTGCCCCAGCCAGCCCTTGAGCGACACGATGCGCCCGCCCAGCACGGGAAAGCGCCGCTCCTGCCGACCGCCAGCATCACCAGGGCCCTGCGCGAACAGCGTCACGTCCAGCACGTCGGCCAGCAGCGCGGCGGCGCGCTCGGCCGCATCCAGCGCGCCGATGATCAGCAGGCGGCCACCGCTGCGAAAGTTGACGGTGGGCACCGGCTCGGGCTCGGGCAGATGGGCCGCGGCCAGCAGCGCGGCGATCTTGGGGCCGGCCTGGCGCGCATCGCGGCTCCAGCCGCCGGTCTCGCGGATGTTGACGAAGCGCAGCGGCGACGTGGCGCCCTCGGTCTGCTCGGCCAGTTCGGCAAACAGGCGCTGCTCCTGCGTGCAGGCGACGAGCACCGGCTCGCCGCTGCGCACGGCCTGCTGGAAGGCGCCGGCCTCGCGCCGGCACAGGGTGGAATGGAGCGTCAGCTCCTCATGCAGGGCCGTTCCCAGTGCCTTGGGGTCCAGAGGCATGGTCCGGTTGCAATCGCATATCAGCGTCTTGGGCATCGGGTGTAGGGCTGACGGGCGCGGCCTGTGGCGCGCCTTGCGGCGGCGCATCATGCGGCGCCTGCATGTCAGGAATGGCATTGCGGACATCGGACTGTGCCACATCAACACCCTGCGCGGCGGCAGGCAGCGGCGACACCCCAGCGCCCTGACCGGCCAATGCCGTGCCGGGGCGCTGCGCCACTCCCTCGTCCTGCACCAGGCCCATCGCCTGCGCGCTGGCCAGCTGGCGCAGCGTGCTCAGCGGCAGCGGCGTGGGCTGGGTGTAGTCGTCAATGTAGATGTCCAGCCCGTCCATCACGTTGAAGTGCGGGTCACTGAACAGCTTTTTCATGGCGGCGTTGCGCACTTCGGGCGCCACGCCGCGCGCGACGAAGCTGGAGAAGTCGGATGCGGGCGTGAGCGCCTGCACATCCTGCAGCGTGGGCAGCGGCCGCGTGTCGTCAGCGTGCGCCGCTGGCTCCGCGCTCTGCGCAACGGCCTGCTGCACGGGAGCCTGTGGCTGCGGCTGCGAATCGAGAACGGCCTGCACGGGCGCTGCAGGCTCTGCGACCCGCGCCTCCTGCTTGCGCCGCGACCAGCGGCCCAGGAAGCCTTCAGCCATGGCCGCCCTCGCCTTCTGCCGACGCGCCACCGCCACCACCGCGCGACTTGCCCGTGGAGATGGAGGCGGGGTTGCCGAAACGGTCGGTCAGCGGACGGAAGCTCTCGGGCCTGCGGCGGCGCCTGGGCTCGGGCTGGTAGTGCGTATCGACAAAGACCTGCAGCCACTCGCGCACCGGTCCGGGCGCGGGCACCTGGTCCACGTTTTCCTGCGCGTCCAGCCAGCGGCCGGCGTCGTGGTAGCTCAGGCTCACATCCACGGGCCGCGCCAGCTGGTGGCCATCGGCGCCGGGCTCCTCGTCCATGCGCCAGTGCACAAACCAGCAGGGCTGGGGCGCGCTCAGGTTCAGGTGGTAGCCCTCGGCATCGTCGCGAAACAGCTCCACGGCGAAGCCAGGAAACAGCCATTGCTCGTCGGACTCGGTCTGGCGCAAAAGGCGCGGCGCGGTGCCAAACGCATCTTCATGCGGCACGACCTCGGCCAAGGACCAGCGCCAGGGCTGCCAGCGGTTATTCAGGTGCTCGCGGCGCATGACCACGGCAACGGAGAGAGAGGGGCGAGGCGGTGACATGCGCGCCACTTTACGCCGTGGTCAAGCGCCCTGCCCTTGCGGCGGTGCAATGCCCTGCACCGCCACGGCGCAATACTTGAACTCCGGGATCTTCCCGAACGGATCCAGCGCCGCATTGGTGAGCAGGTTGGCTGCCGCCTCCACGTAGGCAAACGGCATGAACACTGCGCCACGCGGCGTGCCGTCGTCGCGGCGCACGCGCACCTGCACGGCGCCGCGGCGCGAGCGGATCGCCACCCAGCCGCCCGGCGCCAGCCCCAGGCGCGCCAGTTCGTCGCCATGCAGCGACGCGCTGGCATGCGGCTCGATGGCGTCCAGCACCGCGCTGCGCCGCGTCATGCTGCCCGTGTGCCAGTGCTCCAGCTGGCGGCCGGTGATGAGCACCAGCGGGTAATCGGCGTCGGGCCGCTCGTCGGCGGCGATGATGTCCGCCGGCACCAGCGTGACGCGGCCCGTGGGCGTGGGAAAGCGATCGGTGAAAACGATGGGCTGGCCCGGGTCGTCGGCCGACAGGCAGGGGTAGGTCACGCTGGATTCGCGCTCCAGCCGCTCCCAGGTGATCCCCGCGATGGCGCCGGCCATGGCCTGGCGCATTTCCTCATAGACGGCGGCCACGCCAGACTCGGCACCCTCGTAGGCCCACCTCAATCCCATGCCCTTGGCCATCTGCTGAATGATCCACAGATCAGGCCGCGCATCGCCGGGCGGGCTCAAGGCGCGTCGGCCCAGTTGCACCATGCGGTCGGTATTGCTCACGCTGCCGGTCTTCTCGGGCCAGGCGCTGGCGGGCAGCACCACGTCGGCCAGCCAGGCGGTCTCGGTCAAAAAGATGTCCTGCACCACCAGGTGCGACAGGCTGGCCAGCGCCTGGCGTGCGTGGTTCAGGTCGGGGTCGCTCATGGCGGGGTTCTCGCCCATGATGTACATGCCGCGCACCTTGTGCGGGTCGGCCTCGTGAGCCAGCGCCTTGTCCATGATCTCGACCACCGTGTACCCCGGTGCGTCGTCCAGCGGCAGGCCCCAGAACTGCTCGAACCACGCATGCGCCTGAGGGTTGTCCACACGCTGGTAGTTGGGGAACATCATCGGGATCAGGCCCGCGTCGCTCGCACCCTGCACGTTGTTCTGGCCGCGCAGCGGGTGCAGCCCCGTGCCGGGCCGGCTGATCTGGCCGGTGACGGCGGCCAGCGCAATCAGGCAGCGCACGTTGTCGGTGCCGTGCACATGCTGGCTCACGCCCATGCCCCACAAAATCATCGACGCCCGGGCCGTAGCAAACGCGCGCGCCACCTCGCGCAGCGTGGCAGCGGGTATGCCGCAAACCGGCGCCATGGCCTCGGGGCTGCAGGCGCGCACGTTCTCGCGCAGGGCCTCAAAGTGGCTGGTGCGGTCGCGGATGAAGTCCTGATCCACCAGGCCCTCGGCTATCACCGTGTGGATCAGCGCGTTGAGCATGGCCACGTCGGTGTCGGCCTTGAATTGCAGCGTGCGCCAGGCGTGGCGGCCCATGTCGGTGACGCGCGGGTCGGCCAGCACGATCTTGGCGCCCCGCTTGGCGGCGTTCTTCATCCAGGTGGCGGCCACGGGGTGGTTGGACGCGGGGTTGGAGCCGATCACCAGAATGACCTCGGCATGCGCCACGTCGCTCACCGGGTTGCTCACCGCGCCCGAGCCCACGCCCTCCAGCAGCGCCGCCACGCTGGAGGCATGGCACAGCCGCGTGCAGTGATCCACGTTGTTGCTGCCAAAGCCGGTGCGCACCAGCTTCTGGAACAAATAGGCCTCTTCGTTGCTGCCCTTGGCCGAGCCAAAGCCCGCCAGCGCCCTGGGGCCGTGCGCATCGCGCAGCGCGCGCAGGCCGCCGGCGGCGAGTTGCAGCGCCTCGTCCCAGGTCGCCTCGCGAAAAACCTCGCGCCAGTCGTCGGGGCGCACCGCGCCCTGCCCGTCTTTGGGCACGCCCGGCTTGCGCACCAGCGGCACCGTGAGGCGCTGCGGGTGGTGGGCGTAGTCAAAGCCAAAGCGCCCCTTCACGCACAGGCGGCCGTGGTTGGCCGGGCCGTCGCGGCCCTGCACGCTGATGATTTTTTCATCGCGCACGTTGTAGGTGACCAGGCAGCCCACGCCGCAAAACGGACACACCGAGTCCACCGTGCGGTCCACCTTTTGCGATCCGACGTGCGTCCTGGGGCTCAGGGCGCCCGTGGGGCAGGCCTGCACGCATTCGCCGCAGGCCACGCAGGTGCTGGACTCCAGGGAGTCGTCCAGGTCAAAGACGATTTTTGAATCGGCACCGCGCAGCGCATAGCCAATCACGTCGTTGACCTGGCTTTCGCGGCAGGCGCGCACGCAGCGTGTGCACTGGATGCAGGCGTCCAGGTTGACCGCGATGGCCGGGTGGCTTGGGTCGGACGCGGGCTGTGCGCGGCGCAGCGCGGCCAGCGCTGGGCGCACTGCCACGCCCAGCGCGTCGGCCCAGGCACTCAATTCGCCATGCTGGCCCACTGGTGCCGATTCTGGACAAAATTGGCCTCTAGCGCTTACCTGACAAGCGCCAGCAGCTATGGTTTTTGCATCGTCATTCCACTTGTAACCGGTATCCGGCATGTCGGACAGCAGCAGCTCCAGCACCATCTGCTGGCTCTTGCGGGCGCGGGGGCTTTGGGCGTGCACGCGCATGCCGGGCGTGGGCTGGCGGCAGCAGCTGGGGGCCAGCGCGCGCTCGCCGTCAATCTCGACCACGCAGGCGCGGCAGTTGCCGTCGGGGCGCAGGCCGTCGGTGTGGCACAGGTGCGGAATCTGCACGCCGTGGCGCCGCGCGGCCTGCCAGATGGATTCGCCGGGCTGTGCCTGCAGCGGCTGGCCGTCCAGATCGAACGGTATGGCGATGGATGGAGGGCTCATGCCTGCACCTCGTGCGCAAAGTAGCGCTGCACGCAGCGCATCGGGTTGGGCGCCGCCTGGCCCAGGCCGCAAATCGATGCGTCCTGCATCACCTGCGCCAAATCATCCAGCGTGTCGCCGTCCCACACGGGCGCCTGCATCAGCTGCGCGGCCTTGGCCGTGCCCACGCGGCAGGGCGTGCACTGGCCGCAGCTCTCGTGCGCAAAAAACCGCATCATGTTCAGCGCCGCATCGCGCGCGCGGTCGTGCTGGCTGAGCACGATGACGGCCGCACTGCCGATGAAGCAGCCGTGCGGCTGCAGCGTGTCGAAGTCCAGCGGCACGTCGGCCAGGCGGGCGGGCAATATGCCGCCCGACGCGCCACCGGGCAGGTAGGCATACAGCTGGTGGCCATCCAGCATGCCGCCGCAGTATTCGTCGATCAGCTCTTGTACGGTGATGCCCGCGGGCGCCAGCTTCACGCCGGGCTGCTTCACGCGCCCGCTCACGCTGAAACTGCGCAGTCCCTTGCGCCCGTGGCGGCCAAAGCCGGCAAACCACTGCGGGCCGCGCTCGACAATGTCGCGCACCCAGTACAGCGTCTCGAAGTTGTGCTCCAGCGTGGGCCGGCCAAACAACCCCACCTGTGCAATGTAGGGCGGGCGCATGCGCGGCTCGCCGCGCTTGCCTTCGATGCTCTCGAGCATCGCGGACTCCTCGCCACAGATGTAGGCGCCCGCGCCGCGGCGCAGCTCGATGCGTGGCAACGGGCAAGGCGGGTCGGCCTGCAGCTCGGCAATCGCCGCCTGCAAGATGGCGCGGCAACCGTGGTATTCGTCACGCAAGTAGATGTAAACCGCCTCGGTGCCCACCACCTGCGCGGCCACCAGCATGCCCTCCAAAAAACGGTGCGGGTCACGCTCCAGATAGGTGCGATCCTTGAAGGTGCCGGGCTCGCCCTCGTCGATGTTCACTGCCATCACGGCCGTGCCCCCACGCTCCCCCGCTACGCGTGGTTCGCTGCCCCCCGAGGGGGCCGCCGCCTCCCTTGGGGCGGCCCGGCGCTCGGCGAGGGCGGCCTGCTCCCGCACGATGCGCCACTTGCGCCCGGCCGGAAAACCCGCGCCCCCCAGGCCGCGCAGGCCAGCGTCTTCCATCGCCGCCAGCACCGCATCTGCATCCATCTCGCCATTGACCAGCGCAGCGGCCAGCTGGTAGCCACCCTGCGCAAGGTAGGCGGCCAGCCCCACCCAGGCGGGCGCCACGCCCTCGTCCCCGCGGGTGATGGCCGACTGGGGCTTTGCTTCAAAAATAGTAGCTGCCAGCGCTTGTGGATGCTTTGCCACAGACCTGTCTGGTGTCAAATTCACCTGCGCCAGCACGCCGTCCACCGTGGCGTGCGGCACCGGGTACTGGTGCACCACGGCCACGGGCGCCTGCTCGCAGCGGCCCACGCAGGGCGCGGCCTGCACGCGCACATCGCCGTATCCTGCGGCGCGCAGGCGCTCCGGCAACGCAGCCAGCAGCTCGCGCGCGTCGGCCATGCTGCAGGACAACCCGTCGCACACACGCAGCACCAGGCGCGGTGCCTGCGCGTCGTCGTCACGCAGGATGTCGAAGTGTTGGTAGAAGCTGGCCACCTCGTACACCTCGGCCAGCGGCAGGTTCATCAGATGCGCCTGCGCCACCAGGTGCCGCGCGTGCAGCGCGCCATGGTGGTCGTTGATGCGGTGCAGGTATTCAATGAGCAGATCGCGCCTGAAACCCTCGGCCGGGCGCGGGCCCAGCAGCTGCGCCACCTCGGCCATTGCAGCATCTTCGGGCTGGCGGCCCTTGAGGTGCGCCCGGCGGCGCAACTGCGCGCGCAGGTCGTCCGGCGTGACCGTGGCAACGACGGTGGAGTGATTGGGTGGTGTCATCGCAAGCCGGCAGGCAATGGTAAAAAAACAAAGGGGCGCAGTGTGCGCCCCCTCCCTGCACTGCGTCAACGCGCCCGGGCGGTGACTGGCTCAGCCTCTCAGGTGTTCTTGCTGATCGCGATGGTCGGGAACTTGCTGGAGAAATCCTTGGCCTGCTGCGCGATCTTCACGGCCACGTCGCGTGCGACCTTTTTGTAGATCTGCGCCACCTCGCCATCGGGGTCGGCCACCACGGTGGGCTTGCCGCTGTCGGCCTGCAGGCGGATGCGCATGTCCAGCGGCAGCGCGCCCAGGTAGTCCATGCCGTACTCCTGCGCCATCTTCTTGCCACCGTCGGCACCGAAGATGTGCTCCACATGGCCGCAGTGGCTGCATACGTGCACGGCCATGTTCTCCACGATACCCAGAATGGGCACGCCCACCTTTTCAAACATCTTGATGCCCTTCTTGGCGTCCAGCAGCGCGATGTCCTGCGGCGTGGTGACGATCACCGCGCCGGTCATGGGCACGCGCTGGCTCAGCGTCAGCTGAATGTCGCCCGTGCCCGGCGGCATGTCGATGATGAGGTAGTCCAGATCCTTCCAGTTGGTCTGGCGCAGCAGCTGCTCCAGCGCCTGGGTAGCCATGGGGCCGCGCCAGATCATGGCCTCGTCCTGGTCCACCAGAAAGCCAATCGACATGACCTGCACGCCATAGTTTTCCAGCGGCTCCATGGTCTTGCCGTCGTCGCTCTCAGGCCGGCGGTTGATGCCCAGCATCATGGGCTGGCTGGGGCCGTAGATGTCGGCGTCCAGCACACCCACGCTGGCACCCTCGGCGGCCAGCGCCAGCGCCAGGTTGGCAGCGGTGGTGCTCTTGCCCACGCCGCCCTTGCCCGATGCCACGGCAATGATGTTCTTGACCTGCGGCAGCAGCTGAACGCCGCGCTGCACGGCGTGCGCGATGACCTTGGTGGTGATGTTGGCCGACACGTTGTCCACGCCCGGCACGCCCTTGGCCGCGGCGATGAACTGGCGGCGCAGCTCGGGCAGCAGGCTCTTGGCGGGGTAGCCCAGTTCCACGTCGAAGGCGACGTCGCCGCCGCTGATCTGCACGTTGCGCACCGCGCGCGTGGTGACGAAGTCCTTGCCCGTGTGCGGGTCCTGGACGCTGGCGAGCGCCGCCAGCAAGCCCTGTTCTGTGAGTGCCATGGCTGTGTTGTTCTCTTTCACTGGTAGGAAGCGGCTAGTCTATGCAACATTCACCGCGTGGGGAGATTGGTAGCCAAAATCCGGCTCCAGCGCACGTCCATCAAGCGCTGGCAGCTATGAATACAGTAGTGCATCAGCCGTTCGCCCCCGCTTGCACATCCACCCGCGCCGGCCCGGCCTGCACGCTGCCGATCACGGCTGCCTGCGCAAAGCCTTCGCGCGCGAACACGGCCAGCACGTCCTGCACGCTGCCAGGCGCACAGGCCACGAGCAGGCCGCCCGAGGTCTGCGGGTCGGTCACTAGCGCCTGTGCGGTGGGCGGCAGGCCCGCGGCCAGCGTCACGCCCTCGCCATAGCCGGCCCAGTTGCGGCCGCTGGCGCCGGTCACCAAGCCCGCGGCGGCCAGATCGGCCGCGCCGGGCAGCAACGGCACGCGGGCCCAGTCGATCTGCACGGTGACGCCCGCGCCGCGCGCCACTTCCAGCGCATGGCCGGCCAGGCCGAAGCCCGTCACGTCGGTGATGGCGTGCACGCCGGGCAGCTCGGCCAGCAGCGGGCCTGGGGTATTCAGGCGTGTGGTGGCGGCGATCATCTCGCGGTAGTGCGCATCGGCCAGCTGTTCTTTTTTGAGTGCGGCCGAATACACGCCCACGCCCAGCGGCTTGCCCAGCACCAGCACGTCGCCCGGCTGCGCGCCGGCGTTGCGGCGCACGCGGTCCGGGTGCACCAGGCCCATGGCCACCAGGCCGTAGATGGGCTCGACCGAGTCGATGGTGTGGCCGCCCGCAATCGGGATGCCCGCCGCGCGGCACACGTCCTGCCCGCCGCGCAAGATGGCGCCAATCACCTCCAGCGGCAGCTGGTTCACCGGCATGGCCACCAGCGCCAGCGCCATGATGGGCCTGCCACCCATGGCGTACACGTCGCTCAGCGCATTGGTGGCGGCAATGCGGCCAAATTCATACGGATCGTCCACGATGGGCATGAAAAAGTCGGTGGTGGCCACCAGCGCCTGGGTGTCGTTCAGGCGATAGACGGCGGCGTCGTCCGAGGTCTCGATGCCCACCAGCAGCTCGGGCGGAATCACGGCGCCCGCGCCGCTTTGCCGCAGGATCTGCGACAGCACGCCCGGCGCGATCTTGCAGCCGCAGCCGCCGCCGTGCGACAGCGAGGTCAGGCGTGGATGGGTGGAGGCGGCGGGCACGGCAGAGGCATTCATGGCAAGCGGGACAAGCGAGGCGGGTGGGGAAAGGCTGGCACGGTAACGGACAATGGCGGCTGCCCTGATGCAAAAGGTGTGCCGCAGGCGCGCCGCGCGCATCATCCCAGATTCGCACCTTTCCGGCTTTGTTCAGCGCCGCATTCCCCACAACACTCCCGTGTCCCACCACCGCCCCATCCGCCCCGAAGACCGCCACCAGTTCGATGCCATCATCGACGCGCGCTCGCCCGCCGAGTTTGCCGAAGACCACATCCCCGGCGCGATCAACTGCCCGGTGCTGGGCGACGAAGAGCGCGCCATCGTCGGCACCATCTACGTGCAGCAAAGCGCCTTCGAGGCGCGGCGCGTGGGCGGAGCCATGGTGGCAGCCAACCTGGCGCGCCACCTGCGCGAGCAGTTTGCCGACAAGCCCCAGGGCTGGCGCCCGCTGGTGTACTGCTGGCGCGGCGGCATGCGCAGCGGCTCCATGGTGCAGTGGCTGCGCCTGGTGGGCTGGGACGCGCAGCAGCTGGCCGGCGGCTACAAGGCCTTTCGCCGCCATGTGATGACCACGACCGAGTCGCTGGTGCCGCAGCTGCAGCTGCGCGTGCTGCTGGGCGCCACCGGCAGCGCCAAGACGCGCGTGCTGCAGCAACTTGCCACCTTGGGCGCACAGGTGCTGGATCTGGAGCACTGTGCGCGCCACAAAGGCTCGCTGCTCGGCGCGCTGCCGGGCGTGCCCCAGCCGTCGCAAAAAAACTTTGAAACGCAGATTGCCACCGCGCTGGAGGCGATGGATCTGTCGCGCCCCATTTACGTGGAAGGCGAGAGCGCGCGCATAGGCCGCCTGACGGTGCCCGTGCCGCTGGTGCAGCGCCTACGCGACGGCGCGTGCATCGAGATCGAGGCCACGCCAGAAGAACGCCTGTCGTACCTGCTGCGCGACTATGCCTACCTGGGCGACGACCCCGATGCCCTGGCCCAGCGCCTGGGGGCGCTGGCAGAACTGCACGGCAGGCAGACCGTGCAGCGCTGGCAGGCGTGGGCGCTCGCAGGCGAACTGCCTGCACTGTTCGCAGAACTGATGCATTTGCACTACGACCCGCACTACGGACGGTCCCAGGCGCGCAACTTTGCCCGCTGGGAGACGCGCCAGCGCGTCAACGCACAGGATTTGTCGCCCAATGGCATTGTCAGCGTGGCGCGGGCGGTGCTGGCGTTGGGGTGAGACTCTGTTTGCATGCTAATGGGGGTCAGATTCCAATTAATTTGGGGGTTTGGTCAAAAACGGCTATCGCGCATGTTTTGTAGGCGTGGGTAGCTATTGTTTTTGAGTCTGTGTTGGGTGTTTGGATGGCGCTGGCTGGGATATGCGCCCGGCCAGCAACATCCAAACACCCCGCAAAGACTCAAAAATAATAGCTACCCACACTTACCCCACAAGCGCTGCAACCGTTTTGATCTAAATCCTCCAATTAATTGGAATCTGACCCCCAATAACGCAGCGCAACACAACATCCCCGCATCAGCTAGGGATGGTGTTCAAAACTCTGCCGCTGGCGCTGTCTGAAGTACGGCGCCGCGCCTGACAATACGCTCATGAAGCAACAAGACCTCGGCCTGAATCTGAGCAAGCGACGCACGCGCAAAGCGGT